>JAGHSD010000116.1 GCA_018066045.1 Candidatus Darwinimomas equi
GTTGTTGGAGGGGCATTATTTAGGAGGATAGTTATGAAAAAGATTCTGGCAATTGCTCTCGTAGCAGTTATGGCAATTTCGCTTGTTGCATGCGGCGGCGGTTCAGGCAGCTCAGGCAACACAATCAAGATCGGTGTATTCGAGCCTCAGTCAGGTGATAACGGTGCCGGCGGAAAGCAGGAAGTTTTAGGAATGCAGTATGCAAACAAAGAGACTCCTACAGTGAAGATCGGTGACAAGGAGTATACTGTTGAACTTGTTTACGCTGATAACGCATCATCAAACGATAAGGCTCCGTCAGCTGCTCAGACACTTATTTCATCAGGTGTTTCAGTAGTTCTCGGTTCTTACGGTTCAGGCGTTTCAATCGCAGCCGGTGATACTTTCAAGGCTGCAGGCGTTCCTGCAATCGGTGTTACATGCACAAACCCGCAGGTTACATCAGGATGTGACGTATACTTCCGTATATGCTTCCTTGATCCTTTCCAGGGAACAGTACTTGCAAACTATGCAAAAAATGACCTCGGAGCAACCAAGGCTTACTGCCTTGCAAAGCAGGGTGATGATTATTCAAACGGTCTTGTAAATTACTTTATCGAAGCATTCGGTGCTGAGAACTGTGTATCAGAAGTATTCCCTGAGGGAACATCAGACTTCTCAACATATATCACAAACGCTCAGAACAACGGATGCAACGTATTCTATTCACCTGTATCTATCGAAGCTGCTGCTCAGATCATTGCCAAGGCTGAGGCACAGAATATCGGAATGCCGATTCTTGCAGGCGATACATGGGATTCCAACGTAGTTCTTGATACAGCAAAGGGAACAGGACTCAACATAGCAGTTACAACATTCTACAACGAGGGTGCTAATCCTAAGTTCGATGAAGGCATCAAGGCATGGGTAAACAGCGATTCAACAGCAAAGACCAACAATGGCGGCAACGATGAGATCGCAGCTGTTTCAGCAATGGGATATGATGCATATTACTTCGCACTTGAGGCAATCAAGAATGCCGGATCAACAGCTCCTGCTGATATCCTTAAGGCAATTCCTTCAACAACTTACACCGGAGTTACAGGAAACATCGCACTCGACGAAGTCGGAGATGCAATCCGTGATTCAGCTTTCGTTAAGAAGTGCAATACCGAAACAGGTAAGTGGGAATTCGTAACAGAAGCTAAGGTCCAGTAAGATTCCGCAGCATTATCCATGGCGCCAGGCTTCAGACAGTTTGGCGCCATTCTTTTATAACAGAAGTTGGAGAAAACAATGAACTTTTTTGATACAGTAATACCTTATCTGTTATCAGGTATATCGGTAGGCGGACAGTACGCTCTTATCGCCATAGGCTATACCATGGTCTATGGTATCCTGCGTCTTATTAACTTTGCACACGGTGACGTGTTCATGGTTTCCGGTCTTGTCATGATATATCTTGCAGCTTCTACACCGCTCTATGTTGCGATACCGGTTACGATTATCGTTACCGTTGCACTTGGCTTCACGATTGAGCGTGTGGCATACAAGCCGCTTCGTACAGCACCCCGTATGTCACTTATGATTTCAGCTATCGGAGTATCATATCTGATTCAGAACCTTGCGCTGTATATTACAGGCGGTCTTAATAAGAATTATCCTGAGATCCCCTGGATTTCGGATAAGATCAGTATCTTTGGTACAACAACAACCAGAGTTACTCTCATCACTCCTTTCCTTACGCTTGCGCTTGTCCTTATACTTGTGTGGCTGATTAATCATACAAAGATAGGTATGGCAATGCGTGCGGTAAGTAAGGATTTTGAGACTTCACAGCTTATGGGCATCAAGATCAATAACGTTATTTCGGCAACATTCGTTATAGGATCTTTCCTTGCTTCCATAGGTTCTATACTCTATTTCACAAATTATCCCGGACTGGTTCCGACATCAGGTTCCATGCCGGGTCTTAAGGCATTCGTTGCTGCCGTATTCGGAGGTATCGGATCGATACCGGGAGCCGTTATCGGTGCTTTCATAATCGGAATATGCGAATCCCTGATTAAAGGACTTGATACCATTCTCGTTTCTCAGGGCATCATTGCCGATCCTGTAGGCTTTGCAACATTCAGTGATGCGTTCACATTTGTCCTTCTCATCATCATTCTTGTATTTAAACCTACAGGTCTGTTCGGCGAGAAGCAGACAGATAAGGTCTAAGGAGGTGCGTATGAAGAAAACAAAGCAAAACTACACCGCCCTGATCGCAGTCCTGATTTTTATGTCCGTAATATTCGTGCTTGATCAGCTGATTAAGCCAACAGACTCTCTGGGAATGCTTCTTACGGTTCTTCAGAAGGGTTCCGTATATGCTCTTGCAGCGGTTTCCATGAACCTTCTTAACGGTTTTACCGGTCTGTTCTCTCTGGGACATGCAGGATTCATGCTTATCGGTGCATATACATATGCGATTTTTACTATTCCTTCGGTTGAACGTGACAATGTATATCAGTATTTTGATGCTGCTATACGCTTCTCGTTCCCGGAAACATTTTCACAGGCACTCGGCCCGTTCGGTACGGTACTCGGTGTCGCTGTCGCAGTTATTCTGGCAGGACTCATTGCAACACTGTTTGCATATCTTATCGGACTTCCGGTACTTAAACTTAAATCCGATTATCTGGCTATCGCCACACTCGGTTTTGCAGAGATCATCCGTGCCATCTTCCAGTGGGAGAAGCTCGGACCGATCACGAACGGTTCCAACCTGCTGAAGAGTTTTGTCAGAACATCAACCATGCAGCTTACTATCGGCAGCGTGACGCTATCATTTTCAACGTTCGTCCCCGTGCTGATCGCCGTTATCTGTATTACCATTATCGTGCTTTTGGTTAATTCAACTTACGGCCGTGCGTTCAAGGCTGTACGTGATGACGAAGTTGCCGCAGAAGCTATGGGAATCAATCTTGCTCATACCAAGCAGCTTTCATTCTGCATCAGCTCTTTCTTCGCAGGAATCGCCGGCGCAATGATGGCGATGGTTCTCTCGATAGCTCAGGCGTCAAACTTCAAGGTTTCCATGACATACGAAATCCTTCTTATGGTGGTATTGGGAGGTATCGGATCCATCACCGGTTCTGTTATCGGAGCACTCCTTTTCATCTTTGCAAGTGAGTGGTGGCTCAGAGGTCTTGATTCCGGAACTTTCCTCGGCATCAATGCCCCGAACGTGTTCCGAAACGGATTCCGTCTTGTAGTATTCTCAGTCATCATTATGATCGTAGTACTGTTCTTCAGTAAAGGTATCATGGGAGACAGAGAACTTCCGGATCTGATTCGTTCATGGAAGAAGAACGGCGGTCCTTTCAGGAAGAAGAACCGCGAGAATCTTCATAATGTTCTTGATTCTGCTCAGGATGAATCGGAAGATCACAGCGGAAGGAGGGCAAAATCATGAGAAAAGCTCTCGAGTTGAAAAATGTAACAATGCAGTTTGGCGGAGTTGTTGCTGTTGACAATCTGTCGATGGAAGTAAATGAAGGAGAGATCGTTGCTCTTATCGGACCTAACGGTGCCGGCAAAACAACTGCATTCAATGTTATTACAGGAGTTTATGAACCGACCAACGGTGAGATAGATTTCTTTGAGAAGACCATCGTACGCAATCATCCTCAGGGAAAGATGAAAAAGATGTATAAAGGCGAATGCGCGGAGTACTATGTAAATCAGCCTGTTCTTGCTCCCACACCCGACAAGATCACTCTCAGAGGTATGGCAAGAACATTCCAGAACATACGTCTCTGGAAGACTCAGACTGTATTCAACAACGTTCTCATTGCGATGCACGGTCACTCAACAGCCAATGTATTCTCGGCAATATTCCGCGGGAATGCCAATGAAGAAGCGGCACAGAGACTGAAAGTTGAAAAAATTCTTGATACAGTCGGTCTTCTGGACGTAAAGGACGAACTGGCTACATCTCTTCCGTACGGTAAACAGAGACGACTGGAGATAGCACGTGCTCTTGCTACGGATCCTGAAATGCTTCTCCTTGACGAGCCGGCAGCAGGAATGAATCCGCAGGAGACTTTGGAACTTACGGAGTTTATCGGAAGCATCCGCAGGGATCTTAAGAAGACGATTCTCCTTATTGAGCATCATATGGACCTGGTTATGGATATATCTGACAGGATTTATGTACTTGATTTCGGCAAACTGATTGCCAATGGTACACCTGAAGAGATTCAGAAGAATCAGGGTGTAATCGATGCATACCTAGGTGTAGCGGAGGACTGATATGCTTAGTATAAAAGATTTAAATGTAAATTACGGCGGAATCAAAGCCCTTAGAGGTATTTCTCTTGATGTTCCCGACGGGAAGGTAGTCACACTGATCGGTGCCAACGGCGCCGGTAAATCAACTACATTAAGAACCATCAGCGGACTGGTTAAAGCAGAAAGCGGTTCAATAATGTGGAACAACGAAGAGCTCATCGGAAAGCCGATCGATGCAATCGTTACATCAGGCATTGCTATGGTTCCTGAAGGAAGGCGTGTCTTTGCAGATCTTACGGTTCTTGAGAATCTTAAAATCGGCGCTTATCTCAGAAAAGACAAAGAGCAGATTGAAAAGGATATTCAGTGGGTCTATGATCTGTTTCCAAGGCTCAAGGAAAGATCCTGGCAGTATGCAGGTACTCTTTCAGGCGGAGAGCAGCAGATGCTTGCTGTAGGACGTGCTCTTATGAGTAAACCGAAGCTTATTATGATGGATGAGCCGTCGCTCGGTCTTGCTCCTCTGGTAGTTCAGGATATCTTCAAGATTATCCGTACCATAAACGAGCAGGGCGTTACGGTTCTTTTAGTTGAGCAGAATGCCAACATGGCTCTGAAGGTTGCCGATCTTGCCTACGTTCTCGAAACAGGTACTATCACTATGACAGGTACCGGAGCAGAGCTTCTGGCCAATCCGAAGGTACGCGAAGCATACCTCGGCAAGAGCAACTGATATTATTAAGTCAGACATAATCAGGGGGCGTATCAGCGGACTCATTTCTGAATCCTTTGATACGCCTCCTGTCTTTGTCCGGTTTAACCAACATCTGTTTTATATCTCACTGCCTGCCGCAGAAGATCCGCCTGTTTATCTTCTTCTGTTCTTACCCGGCAGGAGTTTTATTATCAGGAACAGCAAGCCGCTTATCAGGACGATCATACCGAGACCCATCAGTATCTTTGCCCATACCGGAGTCTCAAGGAACCAGTCCCTCGCTTTCTTCGTTACCGGCTTCTCAGCCTCTTCTGTTTCTTCTTCTATAAGCTCTCCCAGCACGATCTCAGTCTCTGCGTGAGAATACTTTCTGAGCACATACTGTTTACCGGCATCCTTATTCCCGTATCTGTATATGATCTTTGCGCATGCATCCTCAGGAGCATTCTCTTCCAAATCATAAACTATATCGGTAGAAAGGTCCTCCGCCGATGCCTCTTTGGGAAGCGTCACGCACGCCTCGCGTGATGTCGTGATAACGTCGGCATTTTTCACACCGAGTCCGGCTATATCCATCGGCTCAAGCACCGTATCATATTTTGTCCTGTAATCAGCCAGACTCTCGTTTTTAAAATTCTCAAACCCGAAGTCCAGCAGCAGCTTTGTATCATCATAGTGTGTCTGGTGTCCGTTGAGAACCACGGTAATCAGTCTGAGTCCGTCTCTTTCCGCACATGTCACCAGTGTATTTCCTGCAAGACTTGTATAACCGGTCTTGCCGCCCACGATGCCCTCATAATACCATGAACTGTTCTTTTTCATCATATTATGATGTGTATATATCATAGCCTCTTCCGGATTTCTCTTCATAGGAGGCAATGTATAATATGTGGTTCCGTTGATCTGCACAAATGTGTCATTTTCAAATGCCGCCTTGCTGATCAGCGCAAAGTCATATGCACTTGTGTAATGGTTTTCATCATTCAGTCCGCTCGGATTTGCAAAATGACTGTCCGTACACCCAAGATATCTTGCCTTTTCGTTCATCATTTCACAGAAACCTTCAATGGAACCTCCGACATGCTCTGCAAGTGCATTGGCCGCCTCATTTGCCGAGGCCAGCAGCATTGCATACAGCGCGGTCCTTACCGTGACTTCATCGCCCTCATCATAGCCTGCGCTCGATGAATTGGCTTCAACATTGTAAACGGCATTGTGGGAAAATGTCAGTATTTCGTCCAGGTTGTCACAGTTTTCTATTACGACAAGTGCCGTAAGTATCTTTGTGATACTTGCGGGATAATAATGCTCATGCATATTCTTTCCGTACAGAACTGTTCCGGATCCTGCATCCAGCAGGCACGCGCCTTCAGCCTGTACTTCCTGCGGCGGATACTCCGGCCATGCAGGCGCGGCAAATGCCGTCAGTGTGCTGAACACCATTATAATTAAACTGAGTATGATACAAGAAAACTTTTTCATTATTTCACTTTTCCTGAAGACTAATCTTTTTTTCGTATACAAGCCGCAATATGGAAGCAATCAAAAGAACTGAAAGACCTGTTCCGAAATACAATGCTATGCTTTTGACGCAATCCATGAAATATCCTTCCGGCATGACCATCAGCAGCCTGTCTTTTGCAGGATCCAGCAGCCACAGATCATTATCAAAGAATATCAGATGAAACAGTGTGAAATACCTGTTGAAGTCTGTTGCAAACAATATACCCGACAGGATGGCCAGACCGATAAAGCCGAGCGTTCCGTACAGTGTTCCCACCGCAAGGCAATGCCACGCATCCCGCAGGTCTTTTCTGAACATCAGGAATATGATGATCAGAGCCACCAGGCAGACGGCAAGGCATATGCCCCTGAGTCTGTAGCCTCCCGAAAACAGCTTCTTACAGTCAGCCATATGCAGACACTCTTTCTCATTAAAGAAAGGCGTATTCGGCTGACCGTTAATAACAGCCGTTATATCCTCCAGACTTTCCCGGTTTCCTCTCAGGTACTCAAACATCCCCACGGTCACCGGTGCCATGTCTTCCTTACTGATTCCGACCTGTTCAAGGCACCCGTACTTCTCGCATTCACGGATAAATGAATCCGGAAGTTCACCGTATATCGTCAGCTCCATGGATGAAAAGAAAATAACGGCAATAAGCGATATCGCAAATATGACTGCCAGGATTATCCCGACAGTATTTTTACCTGAACTCTTCTGCATTTATTCCGGCTCTGCTTCCTCTGCGGGAACCTCTTCCGCTGCTTTAATGAATTGCTTGTTAACATATGCTTCTGTTCCGTTAAGATCTATCTTTGCCCATTCGGCATCGTAATCTTCAATTATATTTACCGGATCCCCTGCATGGAGCTGCACAAGTATCTTGCAGTCCGTATTCGGAGCTTCTCTGATGTTAACAGTTCCCGCACTTATGACATACTGCTTCGGAGCCTCTGTCGGAGGTTCTGTTTCCGGTTCCGGAACCGTCTCGGGAATCGGCGGTGCAGTTTCGATAGCTATCTGCATCTCTGTTTCAGGCTGTGTCTCAACTTCTTTTTTGCTGCGGTCACCTATCAGTTTCACGATTCCTATAATCAGCAGCACTGCAAGTATTATCGCAACAACGATGAAAATCTTTTCCCTGCCTCCGGAGCGTTTCTTTCTGCCGCTTCCTGCCGGACGCACATCATCATCTCTTCCGGATCTTGCGGATCTCTGCGAACTTCTTCTTACAGGTCTCTGGTTTCCGTAATCATGTGCAAATGTATATAATTCCTGACTCAGAAGATGATATGCCACATTGGCGCCTGTCGGATTATCATCCGCTTCATGTGCCGCTTTATTCCCTATCATACGTATCTTATGATAATGCTCGGCACTTGTGCGTGACAGTACTCCGGCTCTGTAAAGTTCGTCAATAGTACTGCTCAGATCCTGCGTTTCCATACCGTAGCGGCTTGCCAGTACACTGACCATTATCTCCAGCGTCTGACGTGCTTTGATCATCGCCAGATTATACTGTTTCTGTCCGATGAGCCGTTCAACATCATTGGCACCTTCACGTATACTTTCCCATTTGCTCATTGTATCTGCCATATTCACCTCCTGTTTTTTATTATCATACCATATTTTTCTTTGCTGTCGTAAGCATCATCTTAATACGGTTAAGCTGATTAACTTCGCTTGCACCCGGATCGTAGTCGATAGCTACGATATTGGCCTCCGGATAACGTCTCTTTATTTCCTTGATAACGCCCTTGCCCACTATATGATTCGGCAGGCATGCAAACGGCTGGATACATATTACATTCGGCACACCGCCGTGAACCAGCTCAAGTATCTCTCCCGTAAGCAGCCACCCCTCTCCGGTCTGGTTTCCGACAGAAGTGACCGGGGAAGCATATTCGGCTATCTTGTTTATATCAACCGGCGGTTTGAAATGCCTGCTGTTTGCAAATGCTTTCGTTCCCGCACGTCTTATTACAGCCATGCCTTTGATAGCTGCCGATGCTACCAGTTTTGTGCGTCTCTTCGCTCCCAGATTATCGGCTTTGAAGTACTGGTTATAGAAACTGTAGTTAAAGAAATCCAGCAGATCCGGAACTACCGCTTCCGCACCCTCGCTCTCCAGCAGATCAACAAGATAGTTGTTTGCCACCGGTGAGAATTTTACTAATATCTCTCCTACTATTCCTACACGCGGCTTCCTGATATCACTGATCGGAAGTCTGTCGAAGTCTTCGACTATCTCTCTGCATATCTTCTTGTATCCGCCTATAGTGACTTTATCTCCGGCCACGAAATCAATGCATATCTTTTCCCATTTTTTGTGCAGTTCATTGGCAGATCCCGGAACACTCTCATAAGGTCTCATGTGATAGAGACACTTCATCAGAATATCACCGAATACGATCGCCATGGTTGCGCGCTCAAGTATGTTCAGGGTCAGTTTGAATCCCGGCTGTTTCTCAAGTCCTACAAAGTTGGCCGATATAACGGGTATATGTCCCATTCCCGCCTGCTTAAGCGCACGCCGTATAAATGCGATATAGTTGGATGCACGGCATCCTCCGCCCGTCTGCGACATGATTACTGCCACTTTGTTCAGATCGTATTTTCCGGAATGCAGAGCATCCATTATCTGACCTACCACGATAAGCGACGGATAGCACGCATCATTGTTTACGTACTTAAGCCCCATATCGATAGCGTGACGGTTATCATTGTTCAGTATCTCAAGATTATAACCGCCTACCTTTGCAGCTTCCGAAAGAATATTGAAATGTATCGGTGACATCTGCGGACAGAGTATGGTGTAATCGCTGCGCATATCCTTCGTAAACAGCGGTTTCTCTATCGAAGAAGGTCTGGCCTGTGCGGTTATTCCCTTCTGATCTCTTTCACGTATCGCCGCGATGAGAGAACGTACTCTTATCCTGGCTGCTCCTAAATTGTTTACTTCATCTATCTTAAGGCAGGTATAAAGCTTCCTGCTGTTCTGGAGTATCTCATGAACTTCATCTGTCGTTACCGCATCAAGTCCGCATCCGAATGAATTAAGCTGAATCAGATCCAGATTCTCGTGTGATTTGACATAGTTGGCTGCGGCATACAGTCTTGTGTGATACATCCACTGATCGTTTACTCTTATGGGCCTTTCGATAGGAGCCAGGTGTGATATGGCATCTTCGGAAAGAACTACCATTCCGTATGTGTTGATCATCTCCGGAATACCGTGATTGATCTCCGGATCGATGTGGTACGGACGGCCTGCAAGAACTATTCCGTGTCTGTCATACTTCTCCATAAATGCAAGAGCTTCCTCTCCCTGTTTACGGATATCGTCGCGGCACTTTTCCTGCTCCAGCCATGCCGCATGTGCGGCTTTCCTGATTTCGGATGCACTTATTTCCGGAAAGATCTTCTCAAGCCGTTTTTCGGCTACTTCCTCGGAAGTAAATGCAAGGAACGGATTCATAAAGCTGATGCCGGGTTCTCTCAGCTGTTCGATATTGTTCTTGATATTCTCGGCATACGAAGTTACTATCGGGCAATTGTAATGATTGATCGCATCTTTGAATTCATCACGCTCGTATGGTATGCACGGATAGAATATCTTCTTTACTCCCTGCTCAAGCAGCCACATGATATGTCCGTGAGCAAGCTTTGCCGGATAGCATTCCGACTCACTCGGGATGGATTCAATTCCCATCTCATATATTTTTCTTGAAGACAGCGGAGAGAGAACCACTCTGTATCCGAGTCCGGTAAAGAATGTGAACCAGAACGGATAGTTCTCATATATATTCAGAACTCTCGGAATTCCGATCTCGCCTCGCGGTGCCTTTTCTTTTTCAAGCGGAGTATAATCAAATATTCTCTTTATCTTGTATTCGTACAGATTCGGAAGCTTATCCTTGTTCTTCTCCAGTCCGAGGCCTCTCTCGCATCTGTTTCCGGATATGAATCTCCTTCCGCCCGAGAATTTGTTTATCGTAAGCCTGCAGCTGTTGGTGCATCCGCGGCAGCGTGCAAATTCTGCCGAATATTCAAATTTATTGATTTCTTCCAGTGAAAGCATTGTGGTCGGTATGCATTCGCTGTACCTTTCTCTGGCGATAAGTGCTGCTCCGAAGGCTCCCATGATGCCTGCAATATCCGGACGTATAGTCTCGCATTTTGCTATCTTTTCAAATGCACGGAGAACGGCATCGTTGTAGAAGGTTCCTCCCTGAACCACTATGTTCTTTCCGAGGTCGGATACATCGGAGACTTTAATAACTTTATACAGGGCATTCTTTATAACGGAATAAGCGAGTCCTGCCGAGATATCCGCAACCGAAGCGCCCTCCTTCTGAGCCTGCTTGACTTTGGAATTCATGAACACGGTGCAGCGTGTTCCTAAATCTATCGGGTGTTCTGCGAACAAGGCAGCCTTTGCAAAATCCTGCACCGTATAGCTGAGTGACTGTGCAAAGTTTTCGATAAACGATCCGCATCCGGATGAACATGCTTCATTGAGCTGCACGTCATCAACGCTCCTGTCGCGGATCTTTATGCATTTCATATCCTGACCGCCGATATCAAGTACGCAGTCTACATCGGGATTAAAGAATGCCGCTGCCTTGTAATGCGACACTGTTTCTACTTCTCCCTCATCCAGCATAAGGGCTGACTTGATAAGCGCTTCGCCGTATCCCGTGGAACATGAACGTACTATAACCGCATCTTCCGGAAGATGTGCATACGTTTCCTGTATCGCACGGATAGCGGTTGCAAGCGGATCGCCCATATTGTTGTCATAGAACGAATACAGCAGGGACCCGTCTTCGGCAATAAGTGCGGTCTTGGTGGTTGTCGAACCGGCGTCTATTCCCAGGAAACATTTTCCGTGATAGCCGGATATGTCTGTCTTGCGAACCCTGTACTGATCCTGACGCGCACGGAATGTTTCGTATTCTTTTTTGTCGGCAAACAGAGGCTCCATACGTGCCACTTCGAATTCAAGCTTCAGCGGAGTCTTCATCCTGTTGTTAAGTTCTTCAAGAGATACTTCCGGCGCTTCCGGTTCTGCGGTCATAGCCGAACCGAATGCGGCAAACAGATGTGAATCTTCAGGTTCGATACTGTGCTCTGCATCTAATTTGAGCGTTCTCTTGAAAGTCTCGCGCAGTTCGTCAAGGAAATGCAGCGGACCTCCGAGGAATGCAACGTGGCCTCTGATGGGCTTTCCGCATGCCAGTCCGGAAATAGTCTGATTGACTACTGCCTGAAAGATTGAAGCCGCCAGATCCTCTCTGGACGCTCCGTCGTTAATAAGCGGCTGTATATCCGTTTTCGCAAATACGCCGCAGCGTGCGGCGATGTCATACACCACCTGATGGCTCTTTGCCAGTTCATTCAGTCCTGCCGCATCGGTCTGCAGAAGTGCCGCCATCTGATCAATAAAAGATCCCGTTCCGCCTGCGCAGATTCCGTTCATTCGCTGTTCTACAGAAGTATTTTCGAAATATATGATCTTTGCATCTTCTCCGCCGAGCTCTATGGCTACATCCGTCTGCGGATAAAACTTTGCAAGACAGGTTGAAACCGCTATTACTTCCTGAGTAAACGGAATACCAAGATGTTTCGCAAGAGTCAGTCCTCCCGATCCTGTAATCACCGGTCTTAACTTAATATCTCCGAGCAGCTCTCTTGCTTCATTCAGCAGCACGCTCATATTCTTCTGAATATCAGCAAAATGTCTTCTGTAATTCTTATAAAGCGGATTGTTATTGTCATCCAGCACAGCAATCTTGATCGTAGTCGAACCTATATCTATGCCCATGCGATATACTGTGTTGTTATCTGTTACATTCAATATCGTGTCTCCTTAATCAGTCAGTTTCCGGTTCCAGTACCTGCCTGAACTGCGTCTCGTACAAGTCTTTATATATACAGTTCTTCTCAAGCAGCTCATCATGAGTTCCTTTTTCGGCTATCACTCCTTCATTTACCACCAGTATACCATATATCGCGTTTTTCTTCATTGTAATACTGCATTTCAGATATTATAATCAAATCAGTATCTTTCTATACATCGGAGGACAAATATGCATTTTGTTGGGTTTAATCTCGGATCCAGTTTTATTCAGGCTTTGCTTTTAGGAATCGGATTGTGGAAACTCTTTCCCAAGTTCGGAGTTAAGAAAATATGGGCTTTTGTTCCTTTCGGAAGACTCTATAAACTGGCGGTCTGCGCTGACTGTGAGGAAGACGGCCTTGCATGTCTGGTATTTTCTGCCATAAGTTATTTTTTTGCTGTTCTGATTTCTTTCATGCAGAGATATCCTCAGGACTTTGAGAAGGCCATTCTTATATCGTCTGTCATTACACTCGTACTGACAGTTATACTGCTCGTCTACTATATACGTCTTTACTGCGGATTGTGCCGCGTTTTCGGAAGAAAATACTGGTGGGTCATTCTCTGGATCATAGCGGATTTCATTCCTGCAATTATATGGGGATGGTCAAAGAAATTCCAGCCGGTAAACAGCAGAAAGCTCAATGCCGCTGCCCTTTCCGGAACTACCGAGGCCGCAAGCAGTGAAGGTCTTGTAGTTAATATCAGAAAAAGAACCGCCGGATCGCTGTTCCGCCGCAGGACTCTGCTGCGCGACATACATTTTACTATCGAACCGGGAAATATGGTTCTTCTTTTAGGCGGCTCCGGTGCGGGGAAAACGACTCTTGTAAATGCTATCACCGGATATGAGAAGGCATCCGCTTCCGTCACTCTGAACGGCGATGATGTATACCGTAACTTTGACAGCATGAAATATCAGATAGGATTCGTTCCGCAGCAGGAGACCATACGTCTGAATGATTCCGTTTACCGGACGATTTCCGATAATGCATATCTGCGGCTTCCCGATACCGTATCGGACGATGAGATAGAGAAGAAAGTTAATTCCGTCATGGACATTTTCGGACTCACACCCGCCAGACACAGTTTCGTCTCAAAGCAGTCCGGCGGAATGAAGAAGAGAATCTCCATATCGATGGAATATGTTTCCGATCCGGATCTGTTTGTATTAGATGAACCTGATTCCGGACTTGACGGCATCATGGCCAGATCTCTGATGGAAAAGCTGCATGCAATCTCACGGGAAGGGAAGATCGTCATGGTAATCACGCATACGCCGGACAGAGTAATTGACCTTTTTGATAAAGTGATTGTTCTTGCGAGGGACTCCGCACGCACGGGACGACTTGCATTTTACGGAAGTGTGGATGAAACAAAGAAATTCTTTGAAAGAGACACTATGGAGGATATCGTCAGGATCATCAACCGCATAGATGAAGGCGGTGAGGGACGCGCTGACGAAATGATTGAACGTTTTGAGGAGGAAAGGAAATGAATAAATCATATCGCGGCCGTCTCGGACAGATACCTATCTACCTTGGAAAGTGTTTCCGCACTTTTATATATATGGATGACTGGAAGGTTCTTCCTATGTCAGCCATTGTCGCCGGCCTTGTTGCCGTGGTTGGATGTCAGAACATCTTTGTGACTATGGAAGGGACGACGATCGGTGCTTTCGCGCTGACCTGCGTCTGCATATGGACGGGAATGTTCAATTCCATTCAGGTAGTATGCCGTGAGAGAAATATTGTAAAGCGTGAGCATCGCTCCGGTATGCATATTTCTTCGTATATAATCTCACATATGATATATCAGGCATGTCTGTGCATACTTCAGACAGTCATCATACTTGCTGTCTGTTATGTTGCCGGGTTAAAATTCCCGACTGCAGGAATCATAAGTCCGTGGTTCATGCTGGACGCCGGAATAACATTTTTCCTCGTCCTGTATTCATCGGACATGCTTTCACTGATGGTATCAAGCATAGTCAGCAATCCGACAGCTGCCATGACAGTCGTTCCGTTCCTGCTGATAGTTCAGCTTGTTTTTTCAGGAACGATGTTCCACCTCGAAGCTCCGTTTTCCATATTCTCCAATCTTACTGTTTCAAAATGGGGTATGGAATGTCTGTGCTCCATCGGAAACTATAACTCCCTTCCGATGGTAACGCTCTGGAATCAGATCTTTGCATACAGGGGTGTTGAGGTAGGCGGTGTGAAGCCGATTAAGACGATTACCGATTACATGATGCAGAACAATCTGGTCGAAAAATTCAACCTGATGATAGGACAATACAATGCAAATGACGCCTACGCGGCAACAAAGTCGCATGTGATGGACTGCTGGGGAGTGCTTCTTCTGTTTGCACTTATATATGCCCTGATCGCTATCATTTTCCTTGAGAGAATAGACAGGGACAAGAGATAGACGATTACGGTTATTACGGTTATTACGGTTATTCCGTTTTTTTCAGAATTATAATTCCTGTTATCACACAGATAATGTTTAATATAAGTTCCTGTTGTTGTAATACATCTATTCCTCCTGAGCGTAATGTAAAGCATGCTTTACATTGCATTGTATTTGTATTACCGAATTATGTCAAGTTTCGGTTCTCCTGTCGTTACAAGTTCTTTATACCAGTAATATGAATCCTTCGGAATTCTTCTGCAGCCGTTCTCGTAATCCACATATATAAGGCCAAACCTCTCATCATATCCCGAATGCCATTCAAAGTTATCCATAAGACTCCAGCAGTAATATCCCCTTACCGGTACATCTTCGTCAATGGCATCCCCTACTGCACCTATATATCTGCGAAGGTAATCTATTCTGTCAGGATCATGCACCTTTCCGTCAAGGAATATCCTGTCATTGCATCCCTGTCCGTTTTCTGTAATGAACATAGGCAGACCATATCTTTCATAATTCTGCATTAACGCATATTTTATCGCCTTCGGGGATACGGCCCACTTAAGTGAAGTTCTGGCTGAACCCGGAGCTCTCTCTACCACATTCCCGTCATCATCCGTCATATCTCCGTTATATACATTAAGTCCAAGGAAATCTATCGGCTGACTTATTATTTCCATATCTTCGGCACTGACGCTTTCAATAAACCTTCTGTTCTCTTCCGGCATGTCACACTCCGGATAGTGTCCTTTTACTATCGCATCAAGATACCAGTTGAAACTGAATCCCCAGCTTTCATTTATTCCGAAACTTGTTTCATAGGCTGCCTTCTTTCCCTCCGGAGTTTCATTTTGCGGATAACATGTATATCCGGTTGAAACAAAACCTATTTCCGCCTTCGGATTTATCTCACGTATTTTCCTGACAGCCATTCCATGTGCAAGAAGAACATTATGTGCCGTACCTAAAAGTGACTCTTTATCCAGTTTACATCCCGGCGCATGAACTCCCCATTCGTGTCCCATGGTAACTATACACTGCGGCTCATTTATCGTAATATATCTGCTGACTCTGTCCCCGAAATATTCCGTTACCACTCCGGCATATTCGGCAAAGGCTTCAGCGGTCTGTTTGCTCATCCATCCACCCTGTCTCTGAAGTGCAAGAGGAAGATCCCAGTGATAAAGCGTACAGCATGGCTCTATTCCTGCAGCAAGAAGCTGATCAATCAGACGTCCGTAGAAATCAAGTCCTTTATAATTGATTTTGCCGCGTCCCTCGGGAATTACCCTTGGCCAGCTGACTGAAAAACGATATGATCCAACCCCGAGTTCTTTTATTAAAGCAATATCTTCTTTCAGACGATGATAGTGATCGTCTGCGATATCTCCGTTATCATTTCGCTCAACGTTTCCTTCTCTGTGGCTGAAAGCATCCCAGATACTCGGCCCTTTTCCGTCTTCATTCCATGCACCCTCGATCTGATATGATGATGTCGCTGTTCCCCATACAAAATCTTTTGAAAATTTCTTCATCGTCTGCTGCTCCTTTGTGGTATCTTCAAAAT
>JAGHSD010000046.1 GCA_018066045.1 Candidatus Darwinimomas equi
CATATATCCTATCAGCAGAGTCAACAGTCGACTTGCCATATGAATATGTAACGCATCGGAATATTCCGGTGGCTTTCTATACGTATGCCATAAACGGAACTGTGTACGAAGATAATATGGATCGTGATCCTGAAGCGGAAAACTTTTTCTATGAACAGATTGACACTGGGAACATTCCTTCAACATCACAGATCAGTTATGGTGCCTACTATGAATACCTTGAATCGCTTTTAAAACAGGGAGATGTTATTCATCTTTGTTTCGGAACCGGTATGACACGGTCATATTACAATGCCGCTCAGGCTGCCGAAGAACTGCGTGAGAATTATCCTGACAGAAAACTTTATGTAATAGATACTTTATGCAGCTGCGGCGGATATGGACTTATAACAGATGATGCTGCCGACAGGCGCGACGAAGGCATGAGTATCGATGATCTGAATGAATGGGTACTGTCCCGAAGGCTGAATTATCATCACGAGTTTTTCAATTCCGATCTTTCTTATTTCAAAAGAACAGGAAGAATGTCCGGACCTGCTGCTACTATCGCATCTGTACTTGATATAGTTCCGTCCATGCACCTGAACAGTGCCGGAAGGATAATTGCATACGGAAAAGTCCGCGGATTGAAGAAAGAATTAAAGCATATAATCGATGAGATGCTTGCACACGCAGAAAACGGAAAAGATTATTCCGGAAAGTGTTTTATAAATCATGCACGTAATGAAGAAACAGCTTTGCTTCTTAAACAGATGCTGTCAGACAATTTCCCGAATCTTAAAGATATCAGAATATACAAGATAGGCAGTATCATTACCGCACATTGCGGGCCCGGTACCATATCAATGTATTACTACGGAGACGAAAGAATTTCGGACGAATAAGTCCGAAATTCTTTTTATTTTGGCAGTTTATTCAACAGTTCGGAGAAATACACGGGTACCTCCGGATCACTCCTGAACTCCATATACTCTCCGGTTGACGGATGATTAAATCCAAGTACCATTGCGTGAAGGGCCTGACCTTCAAGCCTGTAGCTGCACTTTGCAGGACCGTATACAGTATCTCCCAGCACAGGATGGTTTATTGATTTCATATGTACCCTGATCTGATGTGTACGTCCCGTTTCCAGCTGACACTCTATATAGGTATATCCCTTAAATCGTTCAAGAACTCTGTAATGTGTTACTGCCGGACGTCCCCGGTAATTATCAATTGTCATCTTCTTACGGTCACCCGGATGTCTCGCAATTCCGCCTTCAACAGTTCCGGATTCTTCTTTTATCTCACCGTTAACGATAGCTCTGTACTTCCTCGTGATGCTATGCACCTTAAGCTGTTCTGAGAGTGCCATATGTGCTTTGTCGTTTTTACATGCAACTATCAGGCCTGTAGTATCTTTATCGATTCTGTGGACGATTCCCGGTCTCAGAACGCCGTTGATTCCGCTCAGATTGTCTCTGCAATGATACATAAGAGCATTGACCAGCGTTCCTGTATAATGTCCCGGTGCCGGATGAACTACCATTCCTTTGGGCTTATTCACAACAATCAGATCATCATCTTCATATACTATATCCAACGGAATATCTTCGGCTTCTATCTCGGGTTCTCTATCCGGAGGGAGCATTATGTTGATCTCATCATCCTCGCAGACCTTATAATTACTCTTGATATTCTTTCCGGAAACCATGATGTTTCCGTTTTCAATCAAAGTCTGAATATATGATCTGGAGAGATCTTCAACATGGTCCGAAATCCATCTGTCTATTCTTGTATTATAATCATCCTCTACCAGCAGTATCATTCTTTTTCCTCGGATCAAGAAAATCAAAATCTCTGTCTTTATAAACAAATATTACAAGAATTGCAAAAGCAATGCATCCCAATGTGACAAAGATATCAGCGACATTAAACACCGGAAAATCAATAGGTTTGAAATAAATGAAATCCACTACATATTTGTGTGAAACTCTGTCAATGAGATTTCCTACAGCCCCTGCAAGAATAAAACTAAGTACAATTCCGACAGCCAGATACTTCGAATCATTCGGCATCTTAATCAGGAAATAGAGTATTGCAGCTATTACTACAGCAGTAATGATATAGAACAATACCTGTTTTCCCTGCATCACACCGAAAGCGGCCCCCATATTTTCAGTATAAACAAACTGAAGTACATCCTTAATCAGATTTTTCGGTTCACCGGGATCGAGCATGGTCACAGCCAGATTCTTTGTAATCTGATCAAGTGCCACTGCAAGGACAAAAATTACAATATATATTATTTTTGAAACATGTTTTTCTTTACTCATTGAT
>JAGHSD010000140.1 GCA_018066045.1 Candidatus Darwinimomas equi
GGAACGCTTGCGGAGTTTGCAAAGAAACTTTTCGGTGAAGATACAAAGGTTAAATTCAGACCGCATCATTTCCCGTTTACCGAGCCGTCTGCAGAGATGGACGTTACCTGCTTCAAATGCGGAGGAAAGGGATGCCGCTTCTGTAAGGGAGAGGGATGGATCGAGATACTCGGCTGCGGAATGGTTCATCCGAATGTTCTTGATATGTGCGGAATAGACAAAGAGAAATACACCGGATTTGCTTTCGGAGTAGGCCTTGAGCGTATAGCGCTTCTTAAATATGAAATTGATGATATGCGTCTTCTGTATGAAAACGACATCAGATTTTTAAAGCAGTTCTAAGGAAGGAGAAGAGGAAATGAATACACCTATCAGTTGGATAAAAGTATATGTTCCTGACTTGAATTGCACGGATCAGGAATTCAGGGATGCAATGACACTCAGCGGAACAAAGGTTGAGAATTTTGAGAAGCTTGATAAAAATTTAGATAAGATAGTAGTAGGACAGGTTAAGAAGATCGACAGACATCCGGATGCAGATAAGCTTATTGTATGTCAGGTAGATGTGGGAACAGAGACTCTGCAGATAGTAACCGGTGCCCCGAACGTAGTTGAGGGAGGAAAATATCCGGTGGTTCTTCACGGCGGAAAAGTTGCCGGTGGACATGACGGAGGTCCGCTTCCCGAAAACGGAATCAGGATTACCAAAGGAAAACTCCGCGGAGTTGATTCCTT
The DNA here is from genome assembly GCA_018066045.1 of Candidatus Darwinimomas equi. Classification (GTDB taxonomy): domain Bacteria; phylum Bacillota; class Clostridia; order Lachnospirales; family Lachnospiraceae; genus Darwinimomas; species Darwinimomas equi. The sequence continues at coordinate 736 of JAGHSD010000140.1, forward strand.
CGGAATGATGTGTTCTATTGAAGAACTCGGAAGCGACAGAAATTTCTATCCGGAAGCTCCCGAAAGCGGAATTTATCCTCTGCCGGATGATGCGGAGGTTGGAAGTGATGCAATAGAGCTGCTCGGACTCAGAGATACGGTTTTTGAGTATGAGATTACTTCAAACAGAGTAGACTGTTATTCTGTGATGGGAATAGCACGTGAGGCAGCAGCAACATTTAATCTTAAATTCAATGCACCGGAAGTAAAGGCTACAGGAAACAGTGAGAAGGCAGAGGATTATCTCAGCGTCGAGGTAAAGGATACGGAGCTCTGCCCGAGATTCTGCGCGAGAGTCGTAAAGAATATCAAGATCGGACCGTCACCATGGTGGATGCAGAGACGTCTTGCAAACTGCGGTATCAGACCGATCAACAACATAGTTGACATCACGAATTATGTTATGGAAGAGTTCGGACAGCCTATGCATGCATATGATTATGACATGATTGCCGGACATAAGATTATAGTTCGCAGAGCCGGAGACGGTGACAGATTCGTTACACTTGACGGTCAGGAAAGAACGCTTGATAACAATATCCTCATGATATGCGACGGAGAGAAAGAAATAGGCATGGCAGGAATCATGGGCGGTGAAAATTCAATGATCACCGATGATGTAAAGACCATGGTTTTCGAAGCTGCATGTTTTGACGGAACAAATATCAGACTGTCGGCAAAGAAAGTCGGTCTTCGTACCGAGGCTTCCGGAAAATTCGAGAAAGGACTTGATCCGGAAACGGCAAAGGCAGCAATCGACAGGGCATGTGAATTAGTTGAACAGCTCGGATGCGGAGAGGTAGTCGGAGGATGTATAGATGTTTATCCTGATCCGGTAAAAGAATCCAGAGTGAAGCTTGATTCGGATGCAGTAAACAATCTTTTGGGAACATCTCTCACAAAAGAGCAGATGATAGAATATCTCGCAAGAGTTGAATTAAAGTATGACGAGGCAACAGGAGATATCGTGGCACCTACATGGCGTCAGGATATTCACTGGCAGGCCGACCTTGCGGAGGAAGTCGCAAGATTCTTCGGATATGACAGGATACCGACAACGCTCCCGAAGGGAAGAGCTACCACCGGCGGTATAAGCTTTGCACATGAGGTCGAGGATGTGGCACGTGAGACCGCGATGTTCCTTGGATTCTCAGAGGGCATGAGCTTCTCATTCGAGAGTCCGAAGGTATTTGACATGCTTATGATTCCGGAGGATGATCCGGCACGCAGAGCAATACGAATCATGAATCCGCTGGGTGAGGATTTCTCAATTATGAGGACTGCTCCGCTTCACGGACTGATTTCATCGCTTGCTACCAATTACAAGAGGAAAAATGCTGACGTACGTCTGTTTGAACTCGCAAATATCTATATTCCGAAGGAACTTCCGCTCAGGGAACTTCCCGATGAGAGGATGCAGCTCGCACTCGGGTTCTATGGAGACGGAGACTTCTATGTTATGAAGGGAGTCGTAGAGGAGCTGTTTGAAAAGTTAGGGATGAAGGATAAGATACATTATGATCCGAAGGCTGAAAGACCTTATCTTCATCCGGGACGCAAGGCAGATATCATATATAACGGAAGTAATCTCGGATATCTCGGAGAGATTCATCCGCAGGTGCTGGATAACTACGGGATTGAGGACAGAGCATATGCGGCAGTTATAGATATGCCTGCAGTAATGAAATTTGCTTCATTTGATATCAAATATACCGGAATAGCAAACTATCCTGCTGTAACAAGAGATGTATCGGTAGTAGTGGCAAGAGATCTTCCGGTAGGCGCTATTGAAGAATGCATCGAGAAAGCCGGAAAAGGAATCCTTGAGAGCTATGCACTCTTTGATTTATTTGAGAGCGATAAACTCGGTGAAGGAGTCAAGTCTGTTGCCTATACAATGACTTTCAGACGTAAAGACAGAACACTTGAGGATAAAGAAGTAAATGAGGTTATGGAGAAAGTGTTTGCAGGGCTTGAGAAAATAGGTGCAAAACTCAGAGTCTGATTTCGAAATGTTTTACATAAAACAGTCGGAGGAACATGGTCATGGACGAGAAGAAAATGATGGAAATGAGTGCTGATGAATTCAGAGAGGCGCTTGAAGATTTAAGAAAAACAAACCAGGAACAGGCTGATTACGCGAAGAGAACATGGATTATGTCTATAATCTCGACAATAGCAGTTCTTATTGTAGCGGTTTTCATTATCGTGTACGGACTGATTCTGATGCCGCAGGTTAATTCACTTCTCAAAGAGGCAGAGGTAAGTCTCAACAATATTGAAAAGATAACCGACGATCTGAGCAAAGTCGATATAGAAGGCCTTATGAATGATGTGAGCGAACTTGTAACCACGACTGAAGCAGATCTCGGAAAGACCATGGAAAAGATCGATGAACTTAACATTGAAGAGCTTAACAGAGCGATTACCAACCTCAGCAACGTTATCGAACCGCTGGCTGAATTCTTCGGTGTACTTGGTGACAAGGCCGATGATCTCAGTAAAATTGACGTCGGGCAGAATATCGAGAAACGTGTAGACGGTATCGAAGGAAATATCGAGAAACGTGTAGACGGTATCGGAGGCAGTATAGAGAAAAGCGTAGGCAATATCGGGAAAAGCATAGGCGACGGTATTGAAAAGGGGCTGAGTGACGGAGTGCAGAAAGCCATAGGCGGCAGTACTGATAAAAAATCAGGGACCGTCGGGAATAAGAAAACAGTAAAACCAAAGAAATAAGAGGATACAGGAATGAAGATACTGGAAGAACGAATTAAGAAGGACGGCGTTGTTCTTGAAGGAGAAGTGCTGAAAGTAGGCAGTTTCCTTAATCATCAGATAGATCCGAAGCTTCTCAAGGCAATGGCAGAGGAGTGGCATGAGTCGTTTAAAAACGAGAAGGTTGATAAGATTCTTACGATTGAAGCATCCGGAATTGCCATGGCGTCGTTTGCGGCATATGAATTTGGAGTTCCGCTCCTTTTTGCCAAGAAGTCCAAAACGGCTAATATCGGGGATGACGTATTCTCTACGGATGTAAAAAGCTATACTCACGGAACGGTAAACCATGTTCAGGTTGAAAAGAGATTCCTGAATAAAGGTGAAAATGTACTCATTATAGATGATTTCCTTGCAAGGGGAGAGGCTTTAAAGGGACTTATTGATCTGTGTAATCAGGCCGGGGCTCATGTTGTCGGATGCGGAGTATCTATTGAGAAGGCATTCCAGCCGGGTGGCCGGGAATTACGTGAAAAAGGCTATAAAGTCGAGTCTTTGGCAAGAATTAAGTCGATGAATGGTCAAAATAGCATAGAATTCTGCTGAAAATTGTTAAAAATTGACAAAAGTCACAATAGACTTTTGTCAATTTTTATTATACGATAGAAAACGAAAGAGCTTTGCCAATATAGGTGCGGATAGATGGCCCGCATGTTTCTACCGGGAAGCCGAACATTCCCGACTATTGGTCAGATAAGCACGAGATGTATTGATTCACCCATGAATATATATTACAGCTTGTGTTTTTTCAGCAATAGTGTTATTGGCAGGCAGACGCAGAAATGCGGACTGTCTTTTTCTTTCATTTCATATTCATAGTTCAAAATTGAAAGGGGAATCAGAAATGAAGAAATTTGTGTCAATGTTACTTGCTTTAGTTATGGTGGTATCACTCGCTGCATGCGGTGGTTCTCAGACATCAGCTGAAAGCGCAGTAGAAGAAGCAGTTGTTGAAGCAGCAGTAGAAAAGGCTGTTGCAGATACTACACCGGCTAAGGATACTGAAGTAGTTGAGTCGGAAGACGCTATGGATCCTTCAGATCTTACATTCGGTTTTATCTTCCTGCATGATGAGAACTCAACTTATGACCGCAACTTTATGGAGGGTGCGAAGGCAGCCTGCGAGAATAAGGGAGTTAATTACCTTGAGAAGGTTGGCATTCCGGAGACAAACGAATGCTACGAGGCAGCAGCAGATTTAGTAGACCGTGGTGCAGATATCGTGTTTGCAGATTCATTCGGACATGAGTCATTTATCCTTCAGGCAGCTCAGGAATTTCCGGAGGTAGAGTTTGCACATGCAACAGGTACTATGGCTCATACAGAGAATCTTCCTAACTTCCATAATGCATTCGCAGACATCTATCAGGGTCGTTACCTTGCAGGTGTTGCTGCAGGTATGAAGCTTAAAGAGCTTGTTGATGCAGGTGCAGAGCCGAAGGTTGGTTATGTAGGTGCTTTCACATATGCAGAGGTTATTTCAGGATATACAGCATGGTTCCTCGGAGTTCGTTCAATCGTTCCGGAAGCAACTATGGAAGTTCAGTTCACAGGTTCATGGTATGACGAGGCACTTGAGAAGGAAGCTGCACAGACACTTATCAACAACGGAGCAGTTCTTCTTTCACAGCATGCTGATTCAATGGGTGCTCCTACAGCCTGTGAAGAAGCAGGTATCCCGGATGTTTCTTACAACGGATCAACTATTGATGCTTGTCCGAATACATTCATCGTTTCATCAAGAATCGACTGGACACCGTACTTCGAGTACCTTATCGACTGTGTACTTAACGGACAGGCTATTCCGGCTGACTGGTGCGGATCTATCGAAACAGGTTCTGTAGTTCTTACAGACGTTAACAGCAACGTAGCAGTTGCAGGTACAGATGAGAAGCTTGCAGAAGTTGAGGCAGGACTCATTGACGGAAGCATTAAGGTATTTGACTGCAACAACATGACAGTTGAAGGCAAGCCGCTTGATTCATACATGGCTGATGTTGATACAGATCCTAACTATGAGAAGGATACAGAGGCAATATCTGACGGATATTTCCATGAGTCTGAGTACAGATCAGCTCCTTACTTTGATGTAATGATCGACGGTATCACAACACTTAACGCAATGTTCTAATATCACTGATGACGGAACTCTTTTAAGAGTTCCGTCATTTTCGTTATGTATTTCCGGAAAGTATCATCCGGATTGAATTACGAAATATTATAAATACGTGAAAGGAGGCCCTGAATGCCCACTCCTGCCATAGAATTAAAAAACATTACAAAGGCATTTGGAACTAAAGTAGTTGCCAATAAAAATGTATGTTTAAAAGTTAATTACGGCTAGATACTCGCAATACTCGGAGAAAATGGCAGCAGAAAAACTACGCTGCTAAATATGATTTCAGGAATCTATTATCCTGATTCAGGAGAGATCCTCGTTAACGGGGAGGAAGTTTCAATCACATCGCCAAAGGATGCTTTTAATTACAGGATCGGTATGATCCACCAGCATTTCAAACTGGTAGATGTGTTTACTGCTACGGAAAATATTATTCTGGGACTTAAAGACGGACCGGAAGGTTATGACGTAAAGAAGGCCGCTCAGAAGATCAGGGAGATCAGTGAGCAGTACGGTTTTGACATAGACCCGGATAAGAAAATATATGAGATGTCGGTTTCCGAAAAACAGACGGTTGAGATCATCAAGGTGCTTTACAGAGGCGCAGACATACTGATGCTTGATGAGCCGACGGCTGTTCTTACACCGCAGGAAACCAGAAAACTGTTTGCTGTCCTCAGAAGAATGAAACAGGACGGCAAGGCTGTTGTCATAATAACACATAAGCTTCATGAAGTGCTTGATATATCCGACAAGGTAGCTGTTCTCAGAAAGGGAGAGTATATCGGTACCGTAAATACGGCCGGGACAAATGAGACACAGCTTACAGAGATGATGGTAGGCCAGAAAGTCGTGCTTAACATAGACAGGACGGAACCTGTCAATCCGGAGCCGAGACTTATAGTTGCTCATCTGAACTGTATGAACAGAGAAGGAATCAAGGTGCTGGATGATGTTACGTTTACAGCAAATTCGGGAGAGATACTCGGTATTGCAGGAATAGCCGGAAGCGGACAGAGAGAGCTGCTTGAAACAATTGCGGGTCTTCAGCCGATGGTTACGGGAGGTGTTCAGTATATCGTTCCGGAAACCGGAGAGATAGAATTCCTCAGAGACAAGACACCGCTCCAGATAAGAGAACTCGGAATCAGGCTTTCATTCGTTCCGGAGGACAGACTTGGAATGGGTCTGGTTGCTACCATGGGTACGACAGACAACATGCTTCTGAGAAGTTATAAGAAAGGCAAAGGTCTGTTCCTTAACAAGAAGGAACCTAAGGAGCTTGCAGAGAAGATAATCAAAGAACTCCAGGTCGTTACACCGGGAGTTAACACTCCGGTAAGACGTCTTTCCGGAGGTAACGTTCAGAAGGTCCTTGTAGGACGTGAGATAGCAGCTGCGCCGAGAGTTCTTATGGCAGCTTATCCGGTAAGAGGACTTGATATAAATTCTTCTTATACGATATATAATCTTCTGAACAAACAGAAGGAAATGGGAGTTGCGGTAATTTTCGTCGGTGAAGATCTTGATGTTCTGCTTGAACTTTGTGACAGAATCATGGTAATCGGATCGGGTACTGTAACGGGAGTAGTTGATGCCCGTACCGCAACTAAGGAAGAAATCGGATTGCTTATGACAAAGGAGGTACGTACAGATGAACAGTAAGACGCACAAAGATCCTTTGTTTCATATTTCAAGAAAAGATCCGCCTGTATGGTGGAAGAGATTCGGAATAAGAATAATTGCGGTTATATTAGCTCTTGTTCTTGCCGGTATCGTAACGCTTCTGCTTACAAAGCTTAATCCTATTGATGTTTATCTGACCATGATAGACGGTGCGGTAGGAACAAAGAGAAGAGTGTGGGCTTTGATTCAGAAGACAGCAATGCTTCTTATCATCGCAGTAGCCATCACTCCGGCGTTCAGGATGAGATTCTGGAACATAGGAGCAGAGGGACAGGTACTTATAGGCGGCTTTGCCACTGCAGTGGTAATGCTTAAATTAGGAGGAAAGGTTCCGACCCCTGTGCTGTTTATCATCATGGTGGTTTCAGCCATAGCAGCAGGTGCGGTATGGGGCTTCATCCCGGCATTTTTCAAAGCAAAGAGCAATACGAACGAAACATTGTTCACTCTTATGATGAATTATGTTGCGATTCAGCTGATAGGATATTTTGTTCTTGAGTGGTCAGTACCGAAGGGATCGGGACAGATCGGTATCATAAATCAGAAGACTCAGGAAGGATGGATTCCGTCGGTAGGCGGAAACGCATATCTGGTAAATGTTATCGTTGTTGCGGCAATTACCATAGCAATTGCAATATACCTGAACAGAACAAAACACGGTTATGAGATTGCGGTAGTCGGTGATTCACAGAATACTGCAAGATACATCGGTATTGATGTAAAGAAGGTCATCATCAGAACGATGCTGCTTTCCGGAGCTATATGCGGTATAGCAGGTTTCCTGCTTGTTTCGGGTCAGGATCACACGATTACGAAAGATACCGCCGGCGGAAACGGATTTACAGCCATCATGGTAGCATGGCTTGCAAAGTTCAATCCGCTGTGGATGATTCTTACGGCATTTATTATCTGCTTCCTTCAGAAAGGTGCCGGAGAGATAGCAACCATGTTCAATCTTAATCTTGCTTTTGCAGATATCATCACGGGAATCATTATTTTCTTCATAGTCGGAAGTGAATTCTTCATTGATTACAAGATTGTATTCCGTAAATCAGGAAAGGAGGTAGCAGCATGATAATGTTCATACAGCGTGCCATTATACAGGGCATACCCCTTTTGTTCGGAGCAACCGGAGAGATCCTTACGGAGAAATCAGGTCATCTTAACCTTGGTATACCCGGAATCATGTATACGGGTGCTATCGGAGGAGTTATCGGTGCATTTTTGTATGAAAATGCTGTCGGACCGGAAAATATCAATCCGGCACTTGCGATTATTATTCCGCTTTTGTGTTCGATAGTTCTGTCTCTGTTTATGGGACTTATATACTGTTTCCTCACGGTTACGCTCAGAGCTAACCAGAACGTAACAGGACTTGCACTCACGACATTCGGTGTAGGAATCGGAAATTTCTTCGGCGGTTCACTTATAAAGCTTTCGGGTGCGGATGTTCCTTCTATCAACCTGACAGCAACAAGTAACTATTTCAAGGCAAAGCTTCCGTTTGCCTCATCGCTCGGAGCAGTCGGAGAAATCGTGTTCTCATACAGCTTTCTGGCATATGCCGCAATCATCATAGCGCTTGTGGCAGCATTTGTACTTAAGAAGACAAGAACAGGTCTTCATCTGCGTGCGGTAGGTGAGAACCCGGCAACAGCAGATGCAGCAGGAATCAATGTCGGGAAGTATAAATACTGTGCGACATGTATAGGAAGTGTTATTGCCGGACTCGGCGGACTTTTCTATATCATGGATTATGCATACGGTGTATGGTCAAACAACGGATTCGGAGACAGAGGATGGCTGGCAGTTGCACTTGTTATCTTCTCAATGTGGAAGCCGGATATCAGTATCATAGGTTCATTCATCTTCGGAGCACTTCTGATAGTTCAGAATTATATTCCGAATCTGAGCATGAGTGCACAGGAACTTATCAAGATGCTTCCTTATGTGGTAACAATAGTTGTACTTGTTATCGTATCAATGAGAAACAAGAAGGAAAATCAGCCGCCGGCAAGTCTGGGACTGCCGTATTTCCGCGAGGACAGATAATCTTGACTTGCTGTCATCTTTGGCCTAAAATAGTATAGTTTGCTGGTATTATTCAGCATGTCAGTTTTTATGGTTTCGATTATTGTATATAATCGGGGAAAGGTCAAAAAATGAGAACAGTAGGAACAGTTTCAAGAGGTGTCAGATGTCCGGTATTAAAACAAGGTGATGATCTTGTAAAGGTGGTTACTGATGCTATTGCAGCTGTCGGAGAGAACGAAAAAGTTACTTTCCATGAGAATGATGTTGTTGCAGTAACAGAGGCGGTTTTGGGACGTACGCAGGGAAACTATGCAAGTACGGATGATATAGCAGCGGACTGCAGGGCAAAATTCGGATGCGATGAGATAGGTATCACATTCCCGATATTGAGCCGCAACAGAATATCTGTGTGTCTTAAGGGCTTTGCAAAGGCATTTAAGAAAGCATATATTCTTCTCAGCTATCCTGCAGATGAGGTTGGAAATCATCTTTTTGATGAAGATCTCTTAGATGAAAAGGATGTTAATCCGTATTCGGATGTTTTGGATGAGAAGAAATACCGCGAACTGTTCGGATATCAGAAACATCCGTTCACGGGCGTTGATTATGTAGAGTTTTACGCAGATCTGTTCAAAGCAGAGGGATGCGAGCCGGTATTCATATTTGCAAATGACTGCCGTGCGATTCTTAAGTATACAAAGAGTGTTCTCTGCTGTGATATTCATTCAAGAGAGAGATCACGCAGAAGACTGCTTAAGGCCGGCGGTGAGAAGGTTCTCACTATGGCTGACATACTTAACCAGCCGGTTAACGGAAGCGGATATAACAAGGCATATGGTCTGTACGGGTCAAACAAGGCAACGGAAGATACTGTTAAGCTCTTCCCGCGTGACTGTGAAAAATTCGTCTATGATCTGCAGGCTTCACTTCAGGCGGCAACAGGTGTGAAGATGCACTGCATGGTATACGGAGACGGTGCATTCAGAGATCCCGTAGGACAGATATGGGAACTTGCGGATCCGGTAGTAAGCCCGGCATATACAGAGGGACTTGAAGGAAAGCCGAATGAGCTGAAGCTTAAGTATCTGGCAGACAATGATTTCAAGGATCTTCAGGGTGAGGATCTTCAGGATGCCATGAAGTCGGCTATAGAGAAACAGCACGGCAAAGATATGGTCGGACAGATGAAGTCTGAAGGTACAACACCGAGAAGGCTTACTGATCTTATCGGATCACTCAGTGATCTGACATCCGGATCGGGAGACAAGGGTACACCGATAGTATTCATTCAGGGATACTTCGATACATACGCAGATCAGTAAATGATCCTTTCATGTTCAAAAATCAATAGAGCTTACGGAAGCGACGTTATCATAAAGGATGCGTCGCTTCTTATTAATGAACATGAAAAAGTTGCGGTAGTAGGAAACAACGGTGCGGGTAAAACGACACTTTTGGATATGCTTACAGGAACAGAAGCTCCTGACAGCGGAACCGTGACGATGCCGTCAAATGTTACACTGGGATATCTGAAGCAGATCAATGATATAGACAGCGATGAGACGGTAATAGAGGAGATGAGAAAGATCATCAGACCTGTTATCGATATGGAACTGGAACTGCAGACTATCCGTGAGCAGATGAAACATACAGAAGGCGAAGAACTTGAAAAACTGTATGAAAGGTATACACGGCTGACTCATGAATATGAGATGG
>JAGHSD010000115.1 GCA_018066045.1 Candidatus Darwinimomas equi
TTATCATAATGTGACACTTGTCGGGATTATGGCGGCAGATACTTCCTTATATGTCAGCGATTACCGGTCAGCGCAGCGCACATATGAACTGATTACACAGGCAGCCGGCAGAGCGGGAAGAGGAAGAAAAAAAGGCTGTGTTGTTATACAGACCTATAAACCCGAGCACTATGCTATCGAGAAGTGTGCGAACGATGATTATGACGGCTATTTCTCAAATGAGATGTCATACAGAAAAATATTGAATTATCCGCCCGCTACACATATCTGGACTGTCCAGATATCATCCAAAGATGAAGCATATCTTACGGATGTATCAGAAAAATATAAATGCATTATTGAAAGCCTTGCAGCAGAGAGCGGATTGCAATGTATAGGTCCTGTAAATCCTGCTGTTTATAAGATAAATGATTATTTCCGGAAGATGATATATATTAAACATCCGGATTACGAATTGCTTCTTAAGATTAAAGAGATGACAGAAAACAGATTCAGGGAATTGTATGGATTTGAGAAACTGTCTGTACTGCATGATTTTACCTGAAAAGACTTATTTCATATGACTTGAAAGGAGATAGTATGGCGCTTAGACAGATAAGAGAAAACGGAGATCCGATACTTACAAAAAAAAGCAAAGAAGTAAAGGAAATGACTCCGAGAATCAAGGAATTGCTTGATGATATGTGGGATACTTTACATGATGCGCAGGGTGTCGGGCTTGCTGCAGTTCAGGTCGGTATTCTTAAAAGAATATTTATTGTTGAAATAAGTGACGATGAACAATATACATTTATTAACCCTGTGATTATATCTTCTGACGGAGAGCAGACCGGATATGAAGGATGCCTCAGCGTACCGGGAAAGGTTGGAGAAGTTACAAGACCGGAACATGTCATTATTGAAGCCTTAGATGAAAAGATGGAACCCGTACGTATAGAAGGTCACGAACTTCTTGCCCGGGCAATGTGTCATGAATTCGATCATCTTGAAGGCAGGATTTATATTGATCTTGTCGAGGGTGAACTGTATGATGCAGACAATGTTCCTGAAGATGATGAAGATGATCTTCAGGAGGAGACTGAATAATGAAAATAGTATATTTCGGTACACCGGATTTTGCTGTTGAATCTCTGAAAGCTCTGATTAATGCCGGACACGATGTATGTGCAGTTGTAACAAGAGAAGATAAACCGAAAGGACGCGGTTATGAGATGATGCCGTCCCCGGTCAAGGCTGAGGCTGTACGACACGGTATTCCGGTCCTGCATCCCGTAAAGATGAAAGACGAGGCTTTCCTTGATAATCTGAGAGAGTTTGACGCGGATGTTTTTGTCGTTGCTGCATATGGCAGAATACTTCCAAAAGTTCTGCTCGATATCCCGTCTAAGGGCTGTATCAATATTCATGCATCACTTCTTCCGTCCTACAGAGGTGCGGCTCCGATTCAGTGGGCAGTAATTGACGGTTTGAAAGAAACCGGTATAACTATTATGCTTATGGATGAGGGCTTAGATACAGGCGATATATTAAAACAGTACAGAATCAGCATTGCCGATGACGAGACGGGCGGATCGTTATTTGATAAGCTTGCAGTACTCGGTGGAGAAGCAATTGTTGATTCCCTGAAACTTCTCGAAGAAGGCAAACTGAATCCGGAAAAACAGGGCGATACCGATACGAATTACGCCCGTATGCTTACAAAGGCAGACGGTAATATTGACTGGAACCGACCAGCGGAAGAAATTGAAAGGCTTATAAGAGGACTCAATCCGTGGCCTTCAGCATATACTGATTTCAACGGAAAAACCCTTAAGATATGGAAAGCCGTCGTGTCAGAAATATGTGATGACGATAATCCGCTGTGTTTCAGGACAGGTAACGGATACCTGTGTGCAAAAGAAGTACAGCTTGAAGGAAAGAAAAGAATGACCGCAGAAGCCTTTCTGCTGGGATATAAAAGATAAGGAGAGAAAATGTTTATATTTGACCCAACCTACATTCTGGTAATTATCGGACTTATTGCTTCTATGTTCGCATCGGCAAAACTTAAGAATACATATGCGAAGTATTCAAAGATTGAATCCTCGAAGCATCTTACAGGTGCGGAAGTTGCAAAGAGAATAATGGAAGCAAATGATATCTACGGTGTTTCGGTAGCACCTATTCAGGGAGAGCTTACCGACCATTACGATCCGTCGAAAAAAACAGTTAATCTGAGCCGGGGCATATATGACGGCACATCCATTGCGGCACTTGGTGTTGCTGCACATGAATACGGCCATGTTATCCAGGACAGCACGGAGTATTTTCCGTTGAGGCTCAGGCATGCACTTGTTCCTGTAGCAAATATCGGAAGCGGACTTGCAATGCCACTTATTCTCATAGGAATTATTTTCGGAGGACTGATTAATCAGTTTTTCCATTCATCAGATGCTGCCGGTACACTCATCGAAATAGGAATTATTGCATATAGTCTTGCCGTACTGTTTCAGATAGTTACGCTTCCTGTTGAGTATAATGCGTCAAAACGAGCAAAAGAACAGCTCTTTTCGCTTGGACTGATTTCTGCGGACGAAAGAGACTCAGTTAAGCAGGTCCTTTCCGCTGCGGCATTAACATATGTTGCATCAACACTGGCCAGCCTTCTTTCATTGTTCAGGCTGATTCTTTTAACCGGAGGAGGCAGAAATCGCGGCTGATTATATAAAGCTTAATATTCGTGAGATATGTCTTGAAGCACTTCTTTTGATAAATGAAGAAGGCCGGCATTCTAATACTGTAATTAATGATGCACTTGAAAAGTATTCAGATGCTTCACCAAGAGACAAGGCTCTGTTTGTCAGACTGGTGCACGGCACATTGGAGTATCAGATCAGAATTGATTATGTTATTGATCTCTTCAGCAAAGTCAGGACATCGGCAATGAGGCCTCTTATCCGTAATCTGCTGAGATTAAGTGTTTATCAGATGATGTTTACGGACAAAATACCGGACAGTGCTATCTGCGACGAAGCAGTTAAGATAGTAAAGAAGACTTCTCTGAGAAATCTTTCCGGATTTGTAAACGGAGTCCTGCGAAATATCGCAAGAAACAGAAAAGATATTACAGTAAATGATAAGAATATTATGTATTCTGTTCCTGAA
>JAGHSD010000039.1 GCA_018066045.1 Candidatus Darwinimomas equi
CTATATATACCGTTGATGGAGAGTGAGTAGGTCATGCACAATCCTTTATGAGCGAGCTGCGGGCGGTGAGAGCGCGGCAATGGACGCAGGACTGAATGGGCCTTCGGAGGTAGTGACATTTTGAGAGGGCGGTTGATGGACCGTCAAGCAGGGTGGCACCGCAGGATACTTAATGATTATCTTGTCCCGGCAGTTTTTTGGCCGGGATTTTTTGTATCCGGATATTAAGTACCAGCCCGGCAGTTAGGAGGAAAAATGGAAAACAACACAAAACAGAGAGACAGTTTTAAATCACGTTGGGGATTTATTCTGGCATGTATCGGTTCAGCGGTAGGTATGGGAAACTTATGGAGATTCCCTATGCTGGTTTCCGTATACGGAGGACTTACGTTTATTATTCCGTATTTTATCTTTGTAATTCTTGTCGGATCGACCGGAATCATTGAGGAGTTTGCACTCGGACGTGCAGCTGCATCGGGCCCTGTCGGGGCATTCGGAATGTGCACCAAGATGAGAACCGGGAAAAAAGCTCCGGGTGAAGTGATAGGTGCGATTCCCATTATCGGATCCATGGGACTTTCAATAGGATATACGGTTGTATTTGCCTGGATAGTAAAGTATTTCGTTATGTCGCTTACAGGGGAGATGGCAGCAATGGGTACCGACATGGATGTAATAGGAGGAACTTTCGGAGCTACAGCATCTGCAGGCGGAGCCACTCCATGGATCATCATTGCGGCATTGGTTTCATTTGCGATTCTTGCATGTGGAATTGCAGGCGGAGTTGAAAAAGCAAGCAAGATAATGATGCCTATACTTTTCGGACTTTTGGTTGTCCTTGCAATTTATATCGCAACTCTTCCCGGAGCAAGCGACGGATATAAATATATCTTCACATTCAACGGAGCGGGACTTGCAGATCCAAAGGTATGGATCTTCGCGTTCGGCCAGGCATTTTTCTCATTGTCTGTTGCAGGCAACGGATCCGTAATCTACGGATCATACCTGAGCAGGAATGAGGATATACCGACATCAGCACGCAACGTTGCAATCTTTGATACGGCTGCGGCTCTTCTGGCAGCATTTGTTATCATTCCGGCTATGGCTACTTCAGGTGCGGTACTTGAGAGCGGCGGACCGGGACTTATGTTTATCTATCTCGTAAATGTAATCAATGCAATGCCGGGCGGAAGAATCATCGGAATCATATTCTTCCTGGTAGTTCTGTTTGCGGGTCTTTCATCAATCATTAACCTTTACGAGTGCTTCACTGCATTCCTTGAGGAAAGACTTAAACTGAAGAGAGTTGCGGCTACCGCCATTTCGGTAGGCTTCGGATGCGTTGTTGCAGTTGCAATACAGGCTATTACATCAGAGTGGATGGATGTCGTATCGATTTATATCTGCCCGATAGGTGCACTTCTTGCAGCTATTATGTTCTTCTGGGTAGCAGGAAAGAAGTTTGCAGAGGAACAGGTAAATATCGGAGCGAAGAAACCTATAGGCAAATGGTTCTATCCCCTTGGTAAGTATGTATTCTGCGCAGCAGCACTGATTGCACTGATCGCAGGTGCGATCCTCGGAGGAATCGGTTGATTAAAGGAGAGAGATGAAAAGCGGTTATGTAACGTTGCTGGGGCGTCCGAATGTCGGGAAGTCCACGCTGATGAATCAGCTTATCGGTCAGAAAGTGGCAATTACCTCTGACAAGCCTCAGACTACAAGAAACAGAATACAGACTGTTTATACGGATGAGAGAGGGCAGATCATCTTCCTGGATACTCCCGGTATGCAGAAAGCTAAAAACAAGCTCGGAGAGTATATGGTTGATGTAACGGGACATTCGATAGGCGATGCGGATGTGATACTCTGGCTGGTAGAAGCTGATGAGTTCATCGGAGGCGGAGACAGAAGTATTGCGGGTCAGCTCAAGAATGTTAAAAAGCCGGTGATAATAGTGGTAAACAAAGCAGACCGGCTCCGGGATAAGAAAGCACTGCTGCCTATCATAGCAAAGTTTGATGCACTGCTTCCCGGATGTGAGATCGTGCCGATAAGCGCAGAGAAAGGAAGCAACTGTGATGAGCTGCTGAAGGTCATTTTCGAATTTATGCCGGAAGGCCCGATGTATTTTGATGAAGATACGGTTACGGATCAGCCTGTGAAACAGATTGCCGCAGAGATGATAAGAGAAAAGGCTCTCAGATTTATGTCTGAAGAGATTCCGCATGGTGTAGCGGTGCTTATCGACAGATTTGAATGGCGTAATGACGGAATGTATGATGTCGATGCTGCAATCGTATGTGAAAAGGAATCTCACAAAGGTATCATCATCGGCAAAGGCGGATCGATGCTCAAGAAAATCGCTACGGCAGCGAGACTTGATATCGAGGAACTGACCGGAGAGAAAGTCAATCTGAAAGTATGGGTCAAGGTCAGAGAAAGCTGGAGAGACAGTGATATACAACTGAAGAATTTCGGATATGACTGTACCAGCATCAAATAAAACACCCTGACGGTGACATTAATTCCGTCCATGTAGGGTATATGTATAGGAGGTCAAAGGATAATAGTCCAGGC
>JAGHSD010000151.1 GCA_018066045.1 Candidatus Darwinimomas equi
CTTACCGATATATACCGGGCGTTTTCCCGTGGTATTCTCCAGCATTTGACACATGGAACCGCAATCAGGTATATACCCGAAATTCACGGGGCACCTGAGATCGCAGTTGGTCGCAAAGTACGGCAGATCCCTGGTAATCAGAAGTCTGCTCGTCTTCTCAAGTTTCGCGCTTGTAAGCTCCGTGTCGAAGCCTACCAGTATCACGCCGATATCATCTTCAACTTCTTCGGTAACATCGATGCCGGCTTCCCTCAGTCCGTTCACCAGCGATTTTGTTCCCTGGCAGTAAACCCTGACACCGGGATAATCCTTCTTAAGCATCATGGCCGTAGCCTGACCTGATGTAAAGAAATTGCTCTCATCCGCCTTTATTCCCATGCGGTGAACTTTGTTCACATAATCGCCCAGTGATCTGGATGAATTATTGGTGATGAAAACATACTTTCCGCCAGTCTCTTCTATTCTTTCAAGAAGATTCATCGCACCGTCGATGAGTGTGTACTCGTTGTATATGGTTCCGTCCATATCCAAAAGCCACAGTGTCTTGTTTTTCAGTTCCGAAGCATCACGCCCGAAATAATCCGTCATATCTTACCCCTTTTGTATAAAAGTATCTTTCTGCGATGCCTTGCTGACAGTTATAAAAGCTACGATAAACAGCGCGATCATATATACGAGGAACCACCATGAACCGGTGTTGTCGGCCATAGTCGCCAGATAGTCGTAAGCGCCGTGCATTATCACTGCGGCAAATATTCCGACAAAGCGAAGCAGGCGGCTCTTCTTCTCATCACCGTTCGCCGAAGCCTTCTTTGCAGCTCCGTAGAAAACACCCATGAAGACTCCGAAGCTTGCATGCCCGGGGATCGCCGTGATCGCACGCACCAGGGCCGTCGAGAAACCGTACGACAGAACGTAACTGATATTCTCCCAAAGCGCGAATCCCAGCGAAGTGAACAGCGCATATACTACTCCGTCATACTGGCAGTTGAACTCCGGATTCTTCCATGTACGGCTTTTCATCATGATGTATTTGGAAGTCTCCTCGGATATGGCAACCACCACGAAGAACATGATTATGTTAAATGCCGGCGAATCCTCCGGGATTAACGCCGCAAGTATCCACTGTCCCACGGTCTCCTCAATTAGTGCCAGCAGCGTCGACAACACGCCGCCTACTATGAGACTCCACAGAAGCTGCGGACTTTCCTTTTCGATACGGTCTGATCTGTAGACCTTTACCATCATAACTATTGCCGGTATCACCGCAGCTATTATCAGAAGCCAGTGATATGCAAGTATTGCCTGTGAAAGAAAAAACAACATGGCATTTTACTCCTTTGTGTGAATATCAGGTGTGAACATCAGGGACAGTCCCCGGTGTACTTTGTATTTTTTTCGTACAATGAACATCAGGGACAGTCCCTAGTGTACTTTGTATTTTTTTCGAGCAATGAACAGTAGGGACTGTCCCTAGTGTACTTTTACAGTCATGTATTGCGCATCGCTCCTTGTCTTGAGCGCATTATAAATGTCTTCGAGCTGAACGCGGTCGCGGTTGAACATACCGCTGGAATCCGTGACGAAAACCGTATCCGTCTCGGGATTATATTTCCACAGATTCACGTAATGTCCGTTGGTGTAGAACCAGAGCTTGTCATCATTATCCTTGCAGACCAGAACCAGTGTGGTGTCTGAATTTTCGACATCCCTGCGAAACACATCGATGTCGTCCGGCTTTCGTTTTACCTCTGCCGACAGTCCGGCCTGCTCGCATATGCTCCTTAGCTGCTTCCAGCTCAGCGCACCGCGTCCGGAGTCCGGATTATAATCTGTCTGTTTCTTTGCCAGTTCAAACATGGCATCCGGTGCAATCACTTTCGGTGTCAGCGTGCTGATCATATTTGAAAGGCAGCACACCCCGCATCCGAAATAGAAAAATTTCTGACCGCCCGATTCTATATCCGTCCAGTCACCGATCCATCTCTCGTCGGCATAATAATCCTTCGGAACCTGCACATAGCTGTATATCTTTTTCTCGTCAGGGGTTTCTCTGTATCCTTTTATATTAACCTTGCCTGACGGCGAAATGATCAGCATAAGCACAGACATTATCAGGGCAAGCGCTCTCACAGCATAACCTCGACTTCCGTATCAGCATTTGACAACTCTGCAAATTTTCTGCCGCAGTCCGGTCCGCCTGCCACTTCACCGTAATGCGTCGGTATGGCTTTCTTCACTCCGATTTTATTCACAAGGTCTGCAGCCTCCTTCGCATCCATAGTGTATTTGCCGCCGACGGGAAGCAGAAAGACGTCAGCATTTAACTTCATAAGTTCAGGAGTTACATCGGTATCTCCAGCCACATAATATGACTTCGTGCCCGTCACCACATATCCGCACCAGCCGTACTCCTTCCTGTGGAAGGGCTTGCCGATGTTGTAGGCCGGGACTGCTTCGATAAGGATGCCATCGACCTCTATCTTCTCACCGGGCTCAGCCGTGACCAAAAAATCCGCGTCCATGCTGACCGCATTGAGGATCTCCTGCCCGGCGGTTTCGGGGGCAACTATCACCGTGTCAGGCTTTCTGATTTTCAGAATGTCCTCCGGTGAAAAATGATCATAGTGCGTGTGCGTCACGAAAATGATGTCCGCATCATGCGGCTCCCCTTCGATCTTCCAGGGATCAAAATACATAACCGCCTTATCCTCGATTCTGATACTGCTGTGGTAATTGATCTGTATACTCATACTTTTTCTCCTGTGAACTGCGGGTGTGAACATCAGGGACAGTCCCTGGTGTACTTTGTATTTTTTCTGAACAATGAACATCAGGGACTGTCCCTAATGTACATTGTTTTTTTTCAATACAAACGATCCCTCTGAATCTTTTAAAATACTGTACCGGCTCACGCCGAGGCGTGCGGCAAGCATCTCCAGCACCAGCGGCGAACAGAATCCGCCCTGGCACCGTCCCATGCCGGCCCCGACGCGCCGCTTGACGGCATCAATCGTTGTCGGCGGAATCGGAGCGTCAAACGCATCACGAATCTCGCCTTCCGTTATCATTTCACATCTGCAGACGATGCGCCCGTATGCCGGATCCTTCGCTATCAGCTCTGCCTTTGCCTCATCATCAAGTTCCCGGAACCTGATTCGTTTTCTTTTATTAGTAAAATGCTCGCGTTTCCCCGGCAAACCTGCAGCATTTTCGATAAGCTCCGCAACGTACTCTCCGACAGCGGGTGCCGCCGACAGCCCCGGCGAACATATACCCGCCGCATCAATAAAACCACCGTTCTCCGCGATGATGAAATCGCCCTTCGCGGTCCTTGCGCGACTGCCCGCAAAGTTGCGGATGTTCGCGGAAAAACTGATTCCCGGAACCGACTCGGCCGCCCTCGACCTGATATAATCAAAGCCCTCTTTCGTGGTGCTCACATCAACCGTACCGGTCAGCTCGCTGTCAGGCCCGACGATCAGATTTCCGTGGACGGTCGGCGCGACAAGAACGCCTTTTCCATTAACACCCGGGCACCTGAAAACAGTGCTTCGCACACGGGAACCTTCGGACTTATCCAACAGATAATACTGCCCCCTCGTCGGCAGTATCTCAAACTCATGCTCCAGCGCGAGGTCGTGCACAACATCGGCCTGCGAGCCGGCGGCATTTACCACAAACCGCGCGGTGAACGACTCCGACTCCGTTGAAACGCACCACTGATCCGCGGTCTTCTGTATCGACTTCACCCCGCTGCTCAGTTTCAGCTCAGCACCGTTTCTCACGGCAGTCTCGGCCAGCGCCAGACAGTACTCCCACGGCGAACATATCGCAGAATCCGGAGCATACAGCGCAGCAATCGCATCTCCGGAAACCTCCGGTTCCATCGCCCTCAGCTCATCTCTTTCGATAATGCGAAGGTTGGCGACGCCGTTATTTATCCCGCGGCGCAGAAGTTTCTCAAGGCTCTGTCTTTCCGATTCGTCAAATGCCAGGACAACCGCACCGTTCCTGACATAGGGTACGTCAAGCTCGCGGCAGATTTCTTCCGCAAGGCGGGAGCCGCGGACATTAAGCCTTGCCATCAGGGTACCTTCCTCCGGATCAAACCCCGCATGAATGATTGCGGAATTCGCCCTGGTGCTTCCCATGGCAACATCATTCTCCTTCTCAAGAATCAATATCCTGAGATTATATTTTGATAATTCATATGCTATGGCCGCGCCTGTGATGCCGCAGCCGATAATTATTACATCGTACATATCTATTTACAGGTGTGAACATCAGGTGTGAACATCAGGGACTGTCCCTGGTGTACTTTGTATTTTTTTGAACAATGAACAGTAGGGACAGTCCCTAATGTACTTTTTACCTATAGTTTAGCATTAAAAATACACCAGGGACAGTCCCTAGTGTACTTTTTTCAATGTTCGTCTTATCACGGTTCGGCTCCAGCCGGTAATCCTTGCGGCCTGATTGATTGTAACGCCTCTGTTTATAATTGCTATGAATGCGATATCGCGCGTACGGGTACCGAGTGCCTGAAACTCCGAGGCATTTCGGCAGCCTGTAATGTCTTCGATGATCTCCTTTGCCGCCGCATCTGACATTCGTCCTTTAGGCAGATCGGAATAATCCAGCACCGCGTCATCATTTTCCTTTATCGTAAAGCTGATAAAGCTGTCAATCCGCATAATACTCAGCACTCTTTCGGTGTCCACCAATCTTCGCGATGACTTTCCGATATATTCCCGATAGCTCGAGTACTCGTAGTCCATGGGATTCAGGCAAATTCCCGCTTTAACCGGATTCATATGAATGTAGCGCAATACCTTCATATAATACTCTTCGTCCTCTACCGCCTCACTTCCGAATCTTCCCTGAAACAAATGTCCGGTCCGTTGGTATTTTGTGTTGAAATAAATTGCATAACAGGTTCCGACTTTTTTAAGTGCTACATCAATCGGCTCATTAACAATCTCAAGCAAAATGTGCACATGATTTCCCATCAGACACCAGGCATGAATTCTGAACCCGCTTCTTTCACTGTATAATTTGAGCAGAAACAGAAACTTTTCGCTGTCTTCTTCATCTTCAAATATCGTCTGGCGATTTACGCCTCGCAGAATTACATGATACATTCCGCAACTTGATTTTATTCTCGGTCCTCTCGGCAATCACATCCTCCTTAATAAATATTTCCGGTTCAGCCTCCGGCTGTAGTAATCCGAATTGTATTCATTATCAGATGTGGTGTCAATTAAATAGCGAAAAAAAGCGAGATAGTTTTTTCTTAGAAAAATTTTCTATGAAAAGAAAAAGTACACCAGGGACTGTCCCTAATGTACTTTGTATTTTTTCTGAACAATGAACACCAGGGACAGTCCCTGGTGTACTTTGTTACAATTCAAGTTTCTGCATCAGTTCAGTCACACTGCGGGCTTCCTGCATGTCATCCTTAAGATTCACGGAAGCCTCGCCGCGGATGAACTGCCCGCTGACGCGAATCAGCTGATACATCCACGCAAACGGCCGTAACACCGGATGCCTGCGCACAGCCTCCCAACGGCACATCCCGCCGCGCTGAAGACGCGCGAACCCGCCGCCGATTCCACCTGCAGACGCAATCTTTCCTCCCAGATTACCGTCCTTCACCTTATATCCGAAATTGCCCCTGCTGAGAACAAACCTCATGAGCTCATCGCAGACACTATCATCCGCCTCATCGCACCACGCAATGTCCTCACGCTTGAAGAGCGCCAGGTATTTCTCACACATTTTCGTAAGAACCTTCTGAAACGTAAACAGCCCGGCCCGCCGCGAAATCTCATTAAACACACTCCAGTCTGTCAGTCCGGAGTAATTTACGAAACACATCCAGTCCGTCACCTGCCTCAGACCGATTCCTTCAGTCAAATGCTGGCGCAGGTGCTGCAGTATCACCATGCCGTTCTGCTCCACCGGGAAAACATAAAACGGCGACCTGCCTGCCATTTTCTTGTCACGCTTCTCAAATCCGATCATCAGATAATTATTCAACACCTTCTCTGCGGCCTCGTCCTTCGAGCGGGCGAACTTCACATGCAGTTCCAGTTCGACATCATTCCTCCTGAAATTCAGATGCCTGTCATTGATCCCGCGAATCCGGTTGAAACTAAGCCCCCAAAGTACCTTCTCCGCCCCGGATAAATCCTCTTCTTTGATCAGGATATCAATATCACCCATCGTACGGTAACCCGGCACAGGATAATACATGGCCGCCGCCATCCCTTTGATAACCACATATCCGATACCTGTTTCCTCAAATGCAGTGCACACTTCCGTCTGGGTCGCCGCTATACGCTGATAATAAATCTGCTGGTTGACACAATACCTCTTCCATGCTTCTCTCACACCGTCATCAAGAGGCAAATCTCCAATCAAGTCACAGGGAATGCCTGCGACCCCATGTATCGCCATTTCCCTGTAAACCGCACCCCAGTCGGTTTCCTGCGCGTACTCATGCGGAACCCCGAAAACCGCCTCGGATAAAAGCGAACATACTGTTTGATACTTAGCCATATAGCTGCTCCTTATGTGCACTGTGAACACCAGGGACAGTCCCTGGTGTACTTTGTATTTTTTCAGTACAATGAACATTAGGGACAGTCCCTAATGTACTTTTTCATCCGCCGATGCGCTCGACGTCCTCAAAATGCATGCTGCGAAGTTCTCCGCCGTAATATGCCGAATATATCTTATGCGAATTCACATCAACCTGAATTCTGTCATCCGTTATATCAACCTGATCCAGATAATAAGAAGTGCCGGAGTTGTAGACCACCATATAATCCTTATCATCTACCGTCATGATCTGGAAATCTCTCTTGTCCGCCGTGTCCGGAACCAGAAGAGTCGAAGTGACAATCGACACGAACAGAATCAGAATCACCACAGCCAGCGTACTCAGCACAGACTTTACAGACAACAGATTCCTTAAAGAAAAATTCCCCATAAGCTTCAGCTCACTGTCATCACTGCTGTTAGAGATGAAATCGGACAAAATTACCAGAATGTTCTTTTCTTTTCTCCGAACCATATCAATATCAATATTCTTATAGCGTTTAACCTCATTGTAGCTGTATATGAAGCAGAAAACCACCGGCATCAGCTCAACAATAAAAGCAAAAAGAAACGTTACAAGATTAACATGAAGCTTCAGATTGTTATCATAAAACAATGCAAAATCAAGAACATATAACACCCAGACCAGCAGGAAAATCAGCACAGTATTGACAATGATATCCCTGATCTGCGAAGAAACAAACCTCCCCGATTTCTGCAGAAATTCCTGTCGCTCCTGCACATCGGATTCATTTTCCTCTTCATCCTTCCTCAGCCTTTTGATCATATAAAGGACTCTGATATGCGGGTCAACGTATTTGAATGTTGCCAGATCCGCAAGCAGAATAATCGTCAGATTGAGAATGGAAAATGCCAGCGTGAACGATATGTTGTTGGGAGAACCCTCGATGTTGACTCCGTCCCATCCCCAGTACTGCAGAAAATTCGAAAAATTCGAATACTGAATCGTGCGACTGATGAAACTGACAACAGCTACAATACCCGATATAACCGTAAGCAGCATTCCCGGATGGCTCCTGAAGAAATTGTAGATTCTCCCGTTGTCATCAATATTTAATTCCAAAGATTTATCGGTATTCTCATCCATTTTTATTTCTCCACCACTATCGTAGCAACCATCCTCACAGCACTTTCTGTGTTGTTACTGATCGAGTGTCCTTCTCCCGGAGGACATATTGCCACATCTCCGGCATGAAGCGTTACTTCCGTTCCGTTATCACTGTATACCGGTTCCCCTTCAAGTATATAGAATATCTCAGTTTCTCCGGCATGCTCGTGATATCCGATTCCGCTTCCTGCAGGAAGTTCTATCACACTGTGCATCCTAGCATGATTGAGCAATTCCTCTTTTGTGGCCAGAGCAGTCAAATGCACTTCTCCCTGCCCGCCTCTCATCGAAACTCTTGTATCCTTATTGCAATCCTCTGCTTTTCTTATCATATCGGTTTCCTCCCTGCGTATACATTACACATACTTTTTTATTATATCACGGCTGACTTCTAAAAAGTACACCAGGGACCGTCCCCAGTGTACTTTGTATTTTTTCAGTACAATGAACAGTAGGGACAGTCCCTAGTGTACTTTTTTGCCAATCAGCGAAATATATGCTACCATA
>JAGHSD010000041.1 GCA_018066045.1 Candidatus Darwinimomas equi
ATGTAGGACATTTTATGGCACTGTGTCTTATGAAGAGACTTCAGATGGCAGGAAATAAACCCATCGCTTTAGTTGGCGGAGGAACCGGTATGATAGGTGATCCTTCAGGACGTTCCGATATGAGACAGATGATGACGGTTGAGATGATAGATCACAACTGTGAATGCTTCAAGAAGAA
Source organism: Candidatus Darwinimomas equi (assembly GCA_018066045.1). Taxonomy (GTDB): domain Bacteria; phylum Bacillota; class Clostridia; order Lachnospirales; family Lachnospiraceae; genus Darwinimomas; species Darwinimomas equi. The sequence continues at coordinate 179 of JAGHSD010000041.1, forward strand.
GATGAGCCGCTTTATCGAATTCGGAGAGGATAAGGCAATCATGGTAAACAATGCTGACTGGCTGCGTGATCTTAATTATATGGAATTTATCCGTGATGTAGGACCATACTTCTCGGTTAATAATATGCTCCGTGCAGAATGCTACAAACAGCGTATGGAGAAAGGACTTTCTTTCCTTGAGTTCAATTATATGATCCTTCAGAGCTATGACTTCTACAGGCTGTTCCTTGATTACGGCTGCAATATGCAGTTCGGTGGGGACGACCAGTGGTCCAACATGCTGGGCGGTACTGAACTTATCAGAAAGAAACTCGGCAAGGATGCGCATGCCATGACTATAACACTTCTTCTTAAGTCTGACGGAAAGAAGATGGGAAAGACTGCCGGAGGTGCTGTATGGCTGGATGAGAACAAGACATCCGTATATGATTTCTATCAGTATTGGAGAAATGTTGACGATGCAGATGTTCTTAAGTGTCTCAGGATGCTTACATTCCTTCCGATTGAGCAGATCGACGAAATGGATAAGTGGGAAGGATCTCAGCTTAATGAAGCTAAAAAGATTCTTGCGCATGAGCTCACAACTATGGTTCATGGCGAGGAAAAATGCAGACAGGCAGAGGAGGCAGCTGCAGCACTTTTTGCAGGAGGAGCATCATCCGCAAACATTCCTACATACCAGCTTAAGGAAGAGGATCTGAAAGACGGAAAAATCGATATTATGGGTGTTCTTGTTGCAGCAGGACTCTGCCAGAGCCGCGGTGATGCAAGAAGAAATATACAGCAGGGCGGCGTAATCGTTGATGATGAGAAAATCACTGATATTGCCGTAACATATGATGCTGATGATTTTGCAGGAGAAGGCAAGCTTGTAAAACGAGGAAAGAAAAACTTCGTAAAGGTGGTTAAATAATATGAGAGATTTCGTGTACTACACACCTACTAAAATCTTTTTCGGAAAAGGAAAAGAAAATGATATCGGAAAAATTTGTGAGCAGTACGGCTACGGAAAAGTTTTTATAGTTTACGGGGGACAATCGGCTGTGCGCTCAGGTCTGATCGACAGAGTTGAGAAGAGCCTGGCAGATGCAGGAATCGTTTATGAGGATGCCGGCGGGGTTCAGCCTAATCCGATAATTTCAAAAACCAGAGAGATTATCAAGCAGGCCAATATCTTTAATCCCGATCTGATTCTTGCTGTCGGAGGCGGAAGCGTAATAGATACGGCCAAGACGGTGGGATACGGCGTTGCCATGCCGGGAGTTGACGTATGGGATTATTTTGCAAAAAAGGCAACCATTACCAAGTCAGTTCCGATTGCAGCGATACTTACTATTGCAGCTGCAGGAAGCGAGATGAGTGATTCCTGTGTGCAGACAAACATGGAACTTGATCCTCCGGTAAAATGCGGAACGAATTCTGAATTTAACAGGTGTAAATTCGCAATACTGGATCCGGAACTTACGTTTACACTTCCGAAATTCCAGATAGGCAGCGGTGCCGCTGATATTTTCTTCCATACTGCAGACCGGTATTTTACTACAGATGCGATTACGGGTAATCATATGTCCGACGAAATAGCTGAAGGATTGATGAGAAACATCATCAAGTACGGACCGATAGGCGTTAATGATCCGACAAATTATGAGGCTATGAGTGAGATTATGTGGTCATCTACCATATCACATAATGATTTAACCGGACTCGGAACAAATCCGAACGGCGGAAGAGGAGGAGACTGGGCTCCTCACCAGCTCGGACAGGCAATGAGTGCGCTGTATGACGCTACACACGGTGCATCTATGACTGCAATATGGGCAAGCTGGGCAAAGTACTGTATGGATGCCAATGTGGAGCGCTTTGCACGGTACGGAAGAAATGTGTGGGGATATATAGGTGATGATGAGACTGTAGCTCTTGAAGCCATTGAGGCAACGGAAGACTGGTTCAGGGAACTCGGGCAGCCTACCAGCCTGTCAGAACTTCTTGATATGCATGTGTCGGATGCCGTAATCAAAAAGATTGCTTCCAACTGTTCAAGAGGTAATACAAGAACTATCGGACAGCTTAAGGTGCTGAATGAAGATGATATGATAAATATCTACAAGATGGCGAGATAAGTCATATACGTCCATAGGCTTATTTGCGACAATACATAAGGTCCTGTTTTTCAGACATGCTTATCGCGAAATGTCTTTAAACAGGACCTTTTTGCTGCTTTATATAACCCGGATAAGGGTAATTCCTTTATTACAGAGCGTATACCTTCATTCCTGTAAGCTCACCGAATGCTACGAGACGCTCGTAAAGCTCTTCGCCATATCCGAGGCATGCGTACTCATTGTGCCAATGCTGAAGAAGTTCTTCAATATCACACTGCGGATATACGAATGCATGCGGCCAGAACGGGATACCGCACTCTAATTTTCTCTTCTTGAGATCCTTTGCTGACGGAACCTTAACCTCTGCTCTTGTTACAACAAGTGCGAACTGTCCGTTCTCACGGCATACTCTTGCAAGAACACCCTTGCCGGCCTTGCATGTAAGACTTACAGAGATACCGCCTGCAGCACCTTCTGTCGGAATACCGTGTGTTGCGAATACAGCACCGTTCTTGTCAGCAAGACATGTAGGACATGCACCGTCGCCGATAATCTTGATTTCTTTCTTCTCTTTGTCTATGCACTGGAAATCTCCATAGTAAATGCTGTCGTTGGACAGGAACATTACTAAGATAGATGTAAGACATGTATTGAAGTCTGACAGTGTTGATGTCGGGATGCCGTCATCAAGTATCATTGACTGTGCGAAGCATGTTGCACCATAGTCATCACCGAATCCAGGGAATGACTGGATTGTATAATAATCCCATCCGTTCTTCTTAATGAGTTTCTTGAGTGCAACATAGATTCTGAATGAACGCTCTGTCTGCTCGTCATCAGCAGGAAGCTCTTTGAATCTTGTCTTAACCATTTTCCAGACTTCATCAAGTTCTTTCTTTGTAACCTTCTTAGCTGTCTGAATAAGATCTGTTGTGTCTCTTGAATCAATATCAATACCGAAAGTCTTCATCCACTGTGCAGGATCTGCAACTCCGCAGGTCTGGCCCATGCCGCGTCCGCCGAGAGCTCCGAGACGAGTGTTGGAAACTTTGTTCTTAAGTGCTGATGCATGAACATATGAAGTGATTCTTTCCATGTCCTTCTTGTTCTCGCTCTTTCCGTATACATAACGATAAGGAATGCCTACTTCCTCAAGAGCTGCCTTAAGTACAAGACCGCCTACAGGTCTCCATCCCTGTGATCCCGGATATGTCCATACGATGATGCCTTTTCCTGTCATTGCAAATTCACAGATAGCACCGATCATTTCGCCTGCCCAGATCCATGTTCCTGAGAAGAGGATAAGAGCATCAATTGAGTCATCCTTTGCAAGAGGAAGAATAGTCTTATTTGCATCCTCACGGGTAACAACGATAGGAGATGTCTCAACAACCTTAAGTCCTTCCTTTACAAGTGCATTTCTGCATTTGTCGATAATCTTCTGATCGATGAACGGCTGTCCCATCGGATCGTCTACTCCTCTGTGTGTTCCGTAAACAACGAAACCTACCTTTGGTGTTAACATAATTTTCCCTCCATAAAATATATTTATTTTTTAATCAGTCTTGCGTGATTATGATTCAGCAATAATGCACATTTATCAGATAAAAAAAGACCGAAAATCCTATCGCTTTTTCTGTGATCAAGAGCATAGATCACAATGAAAATGTACCATTTTCCACAGAGAAAATCAATAAAATCCTCTAAAAACAGGAAATCAAGTGCTGATAAATTAGCGCCTGGCTCGTCGCTTATATGTTATAATACATATATCTGTGAATGAAAGTTTAGAACGGACGGGAGTTCAGAAAGAGACAGGTTATTATGAGCGGATCGAAAAAATTTAACATATTTATTGCTATTATGCTTGCTGCAGCTATTCTTACGGGGTGCGAAGCCGGCCTTGGAAATTCCGGTAATAGGTCTCAAAACACTGCGGATAAATCAGCAGCAGGCGAGGTAATGACAGCAGCGCAGGAGACTGAATCCGAAACAGCGGAAATAAAGAAAGAACCGGAGAAAGAGAATACAACAGTCAGACTGATAGTAACCAGTGATATGCGCGGAATGATG
>JAGHSD010000150.1 GCA_018066045.1 Candidatus Darwinimomas equi
TATAAACACTACAGGTGATAACATGGGAGAAAAACTTACTCAGGCTGATATTGAAAAGATTCAGGCTGAGATTGAGCATCGCAAATTAGTAGACAGGCCGGCTCTTATTGCCGCCGTAAAGGAAGCCAGAGCACAGGGAGATCTGTCAGAGAATTTCGAGTATTATGCGGCCAAGAGGGAAAAGAATCAGAACGAAGGGCGTATAGCATACCTTGAGAGAATGTTAAAATTCGCAGAGGTAATCGAAGATGAATCCGATAATGATGAGGTGGGACTCAACAAATTAGTGGAGATTCATTTTGAAGATGAGAATGAGACCGAAACATACAAGATAGTTACACCTATAAGGGGACAGTCTCTTGAAGGAAGAGTCAGTATCGAATCACCTTTAGGGAAAGCACTTTTAGGTCATAAATCAGGTGAAAAAGTATTTGTAGAGGTTTCACCGGAGAACGGATATTATGTTTCAATCGTATCCATAACTCCGGATGATGCAGATGACGATATCAGAGCATTTTAGGAGAATAAAAATGAAGACAACATTAGTAGTTATGGCAGCCGGAATAGGATCCAGATACGGACAGGGAATAAAGCAGCTTGAGAAAGTCGGACCGGGCGGAGAAATGATAATAGATTATTCCGTATATGATGCAAAAGAAGCCGGATTTGACAAAGTGGTTTTTATCATCAGAAAAGATCTGGAAGAAGACTTTCGCGAAGCGATAGGAAACCGGATGAGCACATTGATTCCGGTAGAATATGCCTTCCAGGAAATGGACAATCTTCCTGAGGGATTCAAAGTACCCGAGGGGAGAGCAAAACCGTGGGGAACCGGTCAGGCTGTTATGTCATGTAAAGGTATCGTGAACGAGCCTTTCTGCGTAATCAATGCAGATGATTATTACGGAAAAGAGGGATTTAAAATCGTACATGATTATATGATTAACCGGATGAATGTTGAAAGTGACGGATCCGGCGCCGGAAAGTTCGATATGTGCATGGCGGGCTTTGTCCTGAAAAACACATTGAGCGAGAACGGCGGAGTCACAAGAGGAGTCTGCAAGGCCGATGAAAACCACATGCTTACTCAGGTAACGGAGACATTTGACATACAGCTTCAGCCTGACGGAGAGGTTACAGCGGTTGATGAAATGAAGAATCCGGTACATGGAATCAGCGCAGACGATATAGTTTCCATGAATCTCTGGGGGCTTCCTCCGAAATTCATTGATGAGATTGCAGCAGGTTTTACGGATTTCATGAAGGAACGGGGAACAGAACTTAAGAGCGAGTATCTTCTGCCGTCAGTCATCAATAACAGTATTGTTAACGGCAAAGGAACGGTAAAAGTTCTTGAAAGTCATGATAAGTGGTTTGGAGTAACATATCATGAAGACAAGGAATATGTGGTTAACAGTATTAAAAAATTAATTGAGAACGGAGTATATCCAAAGTACCTTTATGTATAATATTGATTTTGAAAAACCCTGTCATGTACATATGCTGGGAATCGGCGGAATAAGTATGAGCGGTCTGGCTCAGGTTCTTCTTGACCGGAATTTTGTGTTGAGCGGGTCAGATAACAAACCGAGTGAGCTTACGGAAAGGCTTGAGAAAAAAGGCGCGAAGATTGTGTTCAGCCAGATTCCGGAAAACCTCACAGATGATATTGATGTAGTGGTTTATACGGCTGCGGTCAAACCCGGAAATGCGGAATATGATGCATGCATTGAACGCGGGATACCGATGATGACCAGAGCGGAACTGCTTGGTCAGATCATGAAAAACTATGAGCATTCAATAGCTGTCAGCGGAACTCACGGAAAAACTACAGTGACTTCTATGGTTACTCATATTCTTCTTGCGGCAGGAGAAAACCCTACTGTATCAGTAGGTGGGATGCTTCCTATAATAGGCGGCAACATACATATCGGGGACCGCGATATGTTTGTGACAGAGGCGTGCGAATATACAAACTCATTTTTGAATTTTTATCCTACCATAGGAGTTATTCTGAACATTGAAGCGGATCATCTGGATTTCTTCAAAAACATAGATGATATACGAAATTCTTTCAAACTCTTTGTAAGGACACTTCCGCAGGATGAGAGCGGTACGGTCGTAATATGTGACTATATTGATAATTATCCGGAGATAACGGAAGGATTTAAAGGTAGGATTATTACATTCGGAAGCAAAGATGCGGATGTATCTGCAGACAACATAAAATTCGATGAAAATGCTTTTGCCAGCTTTGATCTATTTATCAAGGGAAAATTCATTGACAATATAAGACTCGGAATTCCGGGTGAGCATAATGTCAGAAATGCACTTGCTGCAATTGCAGTGGCAATAAGGCTCGGTATAGACGAGAAAGTATTCAAACAGGGACTTGAGGGCTTCAGGGGAGCAAAAAGAAGATTTGAAAAGAAAGGGCTCTTAGGGAATAAGATAACAATATTTGATGATTATGCACATCATCCGCAGGAAATCGAAGCGACGCTGAAAGCCGCACGTAATTATCCGCATGAGCGCATAGTCTGTGTTTTTCAGCCACATACTTATACAAGAACCAAGACTTTGCTCAAGGATTTTGTAAAAGCACTTGCGCTTGCGGATCTGGTAGTATTGCCTGATATATATCCCGCAAGAGAAACGGATACCTTAGGAATGAGCTCAGGACTGCTTGCCGGATTGATAAACGAGGCAGAAGAAAAAGCAGGCCGCGGTACAAAGGCATATTATGTACCGACTTTCGGAGAAGTTGAAACATATCTGTTAGGAGAACTGCAGCCCGGTGATGTATGCATCACAATGGGTGCGGGAGATGTGTATTTAGTCGGAGAAAGACTTTTAGGAAATTAAAAAGTATTGAGGATAACAACTGCAAAAACTTCACATACAGTGGTGCCGAATGAGTTTATTGACGGACTTATGACGAAGACAAACGGAGAATATGTAAAGGTTTATCTTTACATGCTTCGTCATGCGGGAGAGGATGTATCCGAGGAAGATATAGCAGATGCACTTGATCTGACATGCAGAGATGTAAAACGTGCTATCACCTTTCTGAATGATAACGGAGTATTCGGAGAAGTCGCGGAAGAACAGGCAGAGGCCGATAAAACCGTTAAAATATCGGCTGTGCAGGATGATGAAGAATTTAAGGTGCTCTTATATGAGCTGCAGTGCTATATGGGAAAAACATTCACAGCAGGCGATGCAGATATAGTGGCATATATGTATAAAGGCATGGGCATGCAGCCGGAGCTTATTGAATACTTATTTGAAGTATGCAGAGCAAAAAACAAAACATCTCTCAGATATATAGAGAAGGTCGCACAGGGGTGGCAGTCCAGAGGGATAAAAACCGTAGAGGATGCCAAAAAAGATGAGATGATTTTTGCGGAAGAACTTAATTCCGTAAAAAGGAGTTTCGGACTGAATTCAAGAGATCTTGCCAGTACAGAGATGGAAATCGTACTGAAGTGGATCCGGGAATACAGGATGTCAGGGGAGCTGATAGAAGAAGCCTGTAAAAGGACCATACTGAATACGGGCAAACCGACATTTTCATACGCGGATTCGATTCTGCAGGCATGGAGAGACAAGAATATCACATCCGTTCAGCAGATAGAAAAACTGGACAGTGAACATAAGGCAATCAGTAAAGCCGCAAGAAATAATCAGAAGACGAAGACTGCAGACAACAGATTTCATAATTTTGAAGAAAGAAAAGAAAGCCTCGATGAGGATGTATTAAAGAAATTCAATGATCTCGTTAAGTGATTATAATTCAATAATGCGCGAATACGATGAGCTTCAGAGACTTGACAGACAGGAAAGAGATGCAAGGGTCGAAGAGGTTTATCAGAGTGTTCCTAAAATCCGTGAAATAGATGAGAACAGGGGCGTGCTGGCATTATCCATCGTCAGAGAGGGCAGAGAAGCAGATATAAAAGAGGCATTTGCCGAAATAAAAAAAGAAAAACAGGATCTGCTCAAAAAGGCGGGATTTCCTTCGGATTACATGGAAATGAGATACAGATGTCCCGACTGCATGGATACAGGATATGCTGACGGAAAGAAATGCCATTGCCTTATTGCAAGGGAGAATAAGATACTGTATGCGCAGTCGAATATAGAGAATATCCTGAAGAAGGAGAATTTCAATACGCTTGATGAATCGCTATACAGCGAGCAGGAACATATGTCAAAGGTTGTGGCATACTGCAAGAAATTTGTCAGGGAATTCGGAAGTGAAAGTCAGAAGGGCAATCTGCTGTTTACGGGAAGCACAGGAGCCGGTAAGACGTTTCTGTGCAATTGTATAGCAAAAGAACTGATGGAGCAGAACCATTCGGTTATCTATCTTTCGGCGATTGAACTTTTTGATATAATGGCACAGTCAAAAGTCAGACATACGGAAGATGTGATGATCAATGAGCTGTACGACAGAATATTTGACTGCGATGTATTGGTGATTGATGATTTAGGAAGTGAACTTACCAATTCACTTACCAATTCAAATCTGTTTTTCCTTTTGAATCACAGGATTTTATCCGGACGTGCGACGCTCATTTCCACTAATTTAGGAATTGATGCGCTGAGAGATGTTTATACGGAACGGGTAACCAGCAGAATCATGAGTTCATATGATATTATTCCGGTAATCGGCAGAGATATAAGATTACATAGTTGACAGGGGAGATAGTTATGGCTGAAGAGAGAATCGAAACAGGCAAATTGGAGAATGCAGCGATACTTGACAGTATTGAAACGATACCGGTAGGACCGCTGGGTCTGGTACCGTTGGACAGCTGCATGGAAATGGGAAAGAAGATTGACTGGTATCTGACAAAATGGAGAAATGACAGAGACGGTGAACACAATAAATCTCTTGAGTTTGCCGGATATCAGAGAGACAGCTACATCATCAAATCCAAGATAAGCCGTTTCGGAACCGGTGAAGGTAAAGGAACCATATCAGAGTCCATACGTGGTGATGATCTTTATATCATGGTTGATGTATGCAACTACTCGATGTCTTATAATATGTGCGGCAAGAAGAATCATATGAGCCCGGATGATCATTTTGCGGACCTTAAGCGTATCATAGCGGCAGCGGCAGGAAAGGCACGCAGAATAAATGTTATCATGCCGTTCCTGTATGAGGGACGTCAGCATCGCCGTTCGGGAAGAGAGTCTCTTGACTGCGCACTGGCACTTCAGGAACTTGTAAATATGGGAGTGGACAATATAATCACTTTCGATGCGCATGATCCCAGAGTGCAGAATGCGATTCCGCTTAAAGGCTTTGAGACAGTTCAGCCGATTTACCAGTTTATTAAAGCGCTCCTTAGAGCTGAAAAAAATCTGACAGTTGATGCAGGTCATATGACGATAATAAGCCCGGATGAAGGCGGAATGAGCAGAGCAATATACTTTGCCAACATGATGGGACTGGATGTCGGAATGTTCTATAAGAGACGTGATTATTCGAGAGTGGTTGACGGACGCAATCCGATAATTGCACATGAATATCTCGGAAGCTCGGTTGAGGGCAAAGATGTAATTGTGATTGATGACATGATTTCGTCCGGAGAGAGTATGCTGGAAGTTGCAAAAGCTCTTAAAGAACGAAAAGCAAACAGAGTATTTGTCTGTGCCACATTTGGATTGTTTACCAACGGACTCACTACATTTGATAAGTATTATGAAGATGGCATCATCGATAGAGTATTAACTACTAATGCAACATATCAGACACCGGAGCTTCTTACACGCGAGTATTATACGAGCGTAGATCTGAGTAAATATATTGCACTGATAATTGACAGACTGAATCATGATCTTTCAATAAATGAACTTATGATACCGACGGCACGTATCAAGAAAGTGCTTAACAAATATAAGGAAGGAATAGATATATAATGGCAGAGGAGAAGAAATTAGTTCAGGAAATCACCTCCATGAGTGAGGATTTCGCACAGTGGTATACGGATGTTGTTAAGAAGGCAGAACTGTGTGATTATACAAGTGTTAAGGGCTGCATGGCTATCAAGCCCGCAGGATATGCTATATGGGAAAATATTCAGGCAGAGCTGGACAGACGTTTCAAGGAAACAGGTGTAAAAAACTGCAACATGCCTATGTTTATCCCGGAAAGTCTTCTTCAGAAAGAATCCGAGCATGTAGAGGGATTTGCGCCGGAAGTTGCCTGGGTTACTCAGGGAGGATTGGAGCCGCTTCAGGAGAAGCTGTGTGTTCGTCCTACATCCGAAACACTTTTCTGTGATTACTACAACAGAAACGTTCATTCATACCGGGACCTTCCGCAGGTTCTTAATCAGTGGGTTTCTGTTGTGCGCTGGGAGAAAACCACACGTCCGTTCTTAAGGTCAAGAGAGTTCCTGTGGCAGGAAGGCCACACGGCTCATGCAACTGCTGAAGAGGCAGAGGAAAGAACTATTCGGATGCTCAATGTTTATGCAGATTTCTGTCAGGATTTTCTTGCGATTCCGGTAATTAAGGGTCGCAAGACAGATAAGGAGAAATTTGCGGGAGCAGAAGCTACATATACGATAGAGTCCCTCATGCATGACGGAAAGGCACTTCAGTCAGGAACATCGCATAACTTCGGAAACGGATTTGCAAAAGCATTTGATATACAGTTCGCTGACAAGGACAATACGCTTAAATATGTGCATCAGACTTCGTGGGGAATGACAACACGTATGATAGGTGCGCTTATCATGGTGCACGGAGATGATTCAGGACTTAAGCTTCCGCCAAGGGTTGCACCTGTTCAGGTTATGATAGTTCCGATAATGCAGAAGAAGGAAGGCGTGCTTGATAAGGCACAGGAGCTTCTTGCAAGACTCAAGGCTGCAGGCATACGTGCCGAACTTGATGATTCGGAAAAATCACCGGGATTCAAATTCGCAGACTGCGAAATGAGAGGCATTCCGCTTCGCGTCGAGATAGGACCAAAGGATATTGATGCAGATAAATGTGTATTCGTTCGCCGTGATACGCGTGAAAAATGTGATGTTGCGCTCGCAGATCTTGAGAAGAATGCAGCATCGATGCTTGAAACCATCCAGCATGATATGTTTGAGACAGCAAAGGAACACAGAGATTCTCATACATATACGGCAACAACATTGGATGAGTTTACAGATACGATCAATAATAAACCGGGGTTTATCAAGGCAATGTGGTGTGGATGCAGAGAATGTGAAGACAAGATCAAAGAACTGACGGCAGCCACGTCAAGGTGTATACCATTTGAGCAGGAAACACTTTCGGATAAATGCTTCTGCTGCGGAAAACCGGCGAAGAAGATGGTTTACTGGGGGAGAGCATATTAATTTAATGATAATACCAAAAGAAGCAGAAAATATAACACGACTTCTTAGAGACAACACCCACGATGCTTATATCGTGGGTGGTTGTGTTCGTGATGCTTTACTCGGAAGAACACCGAATGACTGGGATATTACAACAGACGCAAGACCGGAGGAAATAAAGAGAATTTTCCGCAGGACGGCCGACACCGGAATACAGCACGGTACCGTAACGGTGATAATAAACGGAAAGGGCTATGAGGTTACCACTTACCGCGTTGACGGAGATTACAGTGATCACAGAAGACCGGATACGGTAGAATTTACCGACAGTCTGTTTGAGGATCTTAAGCGAAGAGATTTTACCATAAATGCAATGGCTTATAATCATGACAGAGGACTGGTAGATGAATTCGGAGGACAGGAAGATCTTTCGAAAGGGCTGGTAAGATGTGTAGGCGAGCCGGATGAAAGATTTAACGAAGATGCTCTTCGTATTCTCAGGGCGATACGGTTTTCCGCAGGCCTGGGTATTGAAATAGAAGAGAAGACGCTCGGCGCAATAGGCGGACATATAAAGGACCTTACTGCAGTTTCTCCCGAGAGGATAATGACAGAGCTGAATAAAATAATACGCTCTGACCATCCTGAGA
>JAGHSD010000001.1 GCA_018066045.1 Candidatus Darwinimomas equi
GTATGTGTGTATACAATTATACATGCATATTTTATTGCATATGCTTACACGTTTACTGTGACATAAGGAGGTTTTGTCATGCTTGAGATGTCGCCTAAAAGCAACCTGATAGAGTACAAATCATTCAAGTATCAGCTTCAGGATGTTAAGGATCCGAATCTATACAGGGATATTTTTGATTATGATGATGTTCCTATCATTGCATTCAACCATCGGCGTGTTCCGGTGTCAATGCCTGAGGAAATCTGGATTACCGATACTTCGTTCAGGGACGGTCAGCAGTCGCGGGAGCCGTATACGGTAAAGCAGATAGTGGACCTGTACAGGCTTATGTCAAAATTAGGCGGTCCGTACGGTATCATTCGTCAGACCGAATTCTTTGTATACAGCGAAAATGACAGAAAAGCTATTGAAGAATGCCAGGCACTCGGACTTAAATTCCCCGAGATCACCACATGGATACGCGCCAGTAAAGAAGATTTCAGGCTTGTAAAGGATCTTGGAATTCCCGAAACCGGAATCCTGGTTTCATGCAGCGATTATCATATATTCAAGAAACTCGGAAAAAGTCGTTCCGAGGCTATGAAGATGTACCTGGAAACAGTTGCGCAGGCTTTTGAAGCGGGTGTCGTTCCGAGATGTCATTTTGAAGATATTACCAGAGCTGATTTCTACGGATTTGTGGTTCCGTTTGTTACAGAGCTTATGAAGATGAGTCAGGATGCGGGAATACCTGTAAAGATCAGAGCGTGCGATACCATGGGACTCGGAGTCCCCTTTACGGAAGTTGCTCTGCCGCGAAGCGTTGCCGGTATCATATACGGTCTGCAGCATTACGCAGATGTACCGAGTGAACTTTTGGAGTGGCATGGCCATAATGATTTTTACAAGGCTGTTCCGAACGCATCGACAGCATGGCTTTACGGAGCATCGGCAGTAAACTGCACGATGCTCGGAATAGGTGAAAGATGCGGAAACATCCCGCTTGAGGCGATGGTATTTGAATATGCATCTCTCAGAGGCAGCCTTGACGGTATGGATCCCACGGTAATAACGGAAATAGTTGACTACTACAGGAACGAGATAGGATACAACATCCCGCCGATGACTCCGTTCGCAGGAGAGAATTTTAACGTCACACGCGCGGGAATCCATGCGGACGGTCTGCTGAAAGATCAGGAGATATACAATATCTTCAATACTGAGAAGATACTTAACAGACAGCCGATGGTCATGGTAGGAAAGACGTCCGGTCTGGCCGGAATAGCATACTGGATAAACGGACATTATCATCTGCCCGAGGAGAAGAAGATAGATAAGAAAGATCCGCTGGTTGAAAAGCTTAAAGAATGGATCGATACAGAATATGAAAACGGAAGACAGACTACGCTGTCAACGGATGAGCTGGAACAGAAGATAGCCGAATACGCCGGGGACAGATTCAATAAACGCTGAAGAGAAAGGAGAAAGGCATGATCAAGAATACTTCACTTGCCGATCAGGTATATGAACAGCTTGAAAGAGGCATCATACTCGGTGAGTATGAACAGGGATCGACAGTGACTGAAAAGGATATTGCGGATAAACTCGGTGTCAGCCGTACTCCTGTCAGAGAAGCACTCAACAGACTCGAGCACGATAATATGGTTGAAGAGACCGGTAAAGGCACCAAGATAATCGGAATCAGTGAGAAAGATATAATCACGATATACAGACTGAGGGAAATGCTGGACGGCCTCTGCGCAGTGGAGGCGGCCGAAAACATCACGGACGACGAAATCAGACAGTTGTCGGATATTCTGGATTATTCGGAATTCTGTGTCATGAAACAGGATCCAGACAAGATAAGAGAATGTGACAACAATTTTCACGACATACTCTACAGATCGTCACGAAATCCGGTCCTCTATAATATCCTGATACCTCTGCACAAAAAGGCAGCGAAATATAGGTGGCTCACGATTTCGGACCCGTCACGTGCGCAGCTGTCGGCTCAGGAACACAGACAGATACTGGAAGCACTTAAAAAGCATGACAAGGAAATGACCAAGATCGCCATGGTTTCACACGCATCAAGAGCGCGGCAGGCTATGGAAAAAGCACAGAGAAATAAACGCATGGAGGAGAACGGCTGATATGGGACTTAATCTGACTCAGAAAATAATCAAAGAACATCTTGTCAGCGGAGAGATGAAACAGGGAACTGAAATAGGACTCCGTATAGACCAGACACTTACACAGGACGCAACGGGAACCATGGCATACCTCGAGTTTGAATCCATGAAGATACCGAGAGTAAAGACGGAACTGAGCGTGGCATATGTAGATCACAACATGCTTCAGTCGGGATTTGAAAATGCTGACGATCACCGCTACATTCAGTCTGCAGCACATAAATACGGATTGAAATTCTCAAGACCGGGAAACGGAATATGTCATCAGGTTCATCTTGAAAGATTCGGAATACCCGGAAAAACACTTATCGGTTCAGACAGTCATACACCGACAGCCGGAGGACTGGGAATGATAGGAATAGGTGCGGGAGGACTGGATGTCGCCGTTGCCATGGGCGGAGGAGCATATTACATCAATATGCCGGGAGTCATCAAAGTAAACGTTACCGGAAAACTGAAACCGTTTGTAACGGCCAAGGATGTCAGTCTGGAACTTCTTCGCAGAATAGGCGTAAAAGGCGGAACAGGAAAGATAGTAGAGTGGACGGGAGAAGGAATCAGAACACTCAGTGTTCCGGAGAGAGCTACCATAACAAATATGGGAGCGGAGACCGGTGCGACCACATCAGTATTTCCGTCGGATGAAATTACGGAAAAATTCCTGAAGGCACAGGGAAGAGGCGATGCATATAAGCCGCTTGCGGCAGATCCCGATGCGGAATATGAAGAGATAATAGATATCGTACTTGACGAGGTGGAGCCGCTTATCGCGTGTCCGCATTCACCGGGTAATGTAGTGACGGTAGCGTCGCTGGCAGGAACCAAAGTCGATCAGGTATGTATCGGATCATGCACCAACAGTTCTCTTTACGATATGAAGAAAGCTGCGGCACTCCTCAAAGGAAAGACTATTGCTGACAGCGTATCCATGAGCGTTTCACCGGGAAGCAGACAGGTCCTTTCAATGCTTGCCGAAAGTGAAGCACTTAATAATATCATTCAGTCAGGAGCAAGACTGCTTGAGTGCGGATGCGGTCCGTGTATCGGTATGGGATTCTCACCGAATTCCGGCGGAGTATCTCTGAGGACATTTAACAGAAATTTTGAAGGCAGAAGCGGAACAAGAGACGCGAAGGTATATCTCGTTTCTCCGGAAACAGCTGTTGCAAGTGCTCTTGCCGGATGTATTACAGATCCGAGAACACTTGGTGAGATGCCTGAAATCACTATGCCTGATACATTCAAGGTCAACGACAGTGCCATCATTCTTCCTCTTGACGAGAAGGATGCGGCAGATGCCGAAGTAATCAAAGGACCGAACATCAAAGACTTCCCGCAGGCAAGACCGCAGAAGGATGTACTTGAGGCGGTGCTGATCCTGAAGGCAGGAGATAATATTTCGACCGATCATATCATGCCGGCCGGTTCCAAGGTTCTTCCGTACAGATCCAATATTCCGAAGATATCGGAATTCTGTTTTACTGTTGTTGACGAAACATTTCCGGCACGTGCGAAGGAAGCCGGAGAAAGCATAGTGGTCGGAGGAAACAATTACGGTCAGGGTTCTTCAAGAGAACATGCGGCGCTTGCACCGTTATATCTTGGAGTAAGAGCCGTGATTGCCAGAAATTTTGCCAGAATTCATGCAGCTAATCTGATCAATGCCGGTATCATGCCGCTGACATTCAGGAATCCGGATGATTACGACAGACTTACACAGGGAGACATGCTGAGGATTTCGGGCGTTCATGAAGGAATGGACAAAGGAACGATGATACTTGAGGATCTGACAAACGGAGAGAAATATGAACTTGAATGTTCATTTACCGAACGTCAGAAAGCAATGCTTAAAGCCGGGGGGCTTTTGGAGTACACAAAGAATGCAAAGTGATAAAGACTATATAGATAAGGCGGTGGATCAGTTCAGACACCTGCTTGAGCAGCAGGTGTCAAGAGAGGACAGAATGAGAGAAGGTTCTGTTTCCGTTGATTATTCAGAAAAAGACACGATAATCATCGGAGTTATACCCGGAGACGGTATAGGGCCTGTTATCGTGGAACAGGCAAAGCGCGTACTGAGTCATCTGCTCAGAGATGAGATCGCTTCCGGGAAGATTATCCTGAAGGATATCGAAGGACTTACCATAGAAAACAGACTTGCATGCGGACAGTCCGTTCCGGGAGATGTGCTGGAAACGATAAAAAGCTGTGATGTGCTTCTTAAGGGTCCGACGGAGACACCCAAAGGAGGCACTATGGAAAGTGCCAATGTAACTCTGCGCAGAGAGCTTGATCTGTTTTCGAATGTGAGACCGGTAAACGTGCCCGATGAGGGAATAGACTGGACATTTTTCAGAGAGAATACGGAAGGTGAATATGTCTTAGGAAGCAGAGGAATAGAGATTCCGGATAAATTAGCTATGGACTTTAAGGTGACGACTGATTCCGGAACTAAAAGAATAGCCCGGGCTGCGTTTGAATTTGCGAAGAATAACGGAAAAGATCATGTGAGTATCGTCACAAAGGCTAATATCATGAAGAAAACCGACGGGAAGTTTTCAGAGATATGTCATGAGGTTGCAGAGAATTATCCCGGCATAACCGTTGAGGATTTCTATATAGATATCATGACGGCGAAACTGATAAATACTGCGGAAAGAAGCAGGTTTAAAGTATTCGTTCTTCCGAATCTGTACGGTGACATCATTACCGATGAAGCAGCACAGATACAGGGCGGAGTCGGAACCGCAGGAAGTGCCAATACGGGAGACAGGTATGCGATGTTTGAGGCTGTGCACGGAACCGCACCCCAGCTCATAAAGGAAGGAAAGGGAGACTTTGCAAATCCGTTAAGCATAATAAAAGCCTCGGAAATGCTGCTTCGTCATATCAGCTTTGCTGAGAAGGCCGATATGCTTGCGAATGCCATTGAAAGTGCAGGCGATACCGACGGATGCAGGACATCGGAGATAGGAGACAGAATAATCGGCAAACTATGATGTAAGGCTGCTTTTTACATGATCAAGAGCCTTGCGCACTGCGGGAATCAGCAGGATTATAACGGTAACTGCAGCTTCCGCATAGATGTAGATTGCATTGTAAACCATGGAATACGGGAGTGGACTCCATTCTTTCCAGATATCCAGAGTCATGCCGGCGGAGAACCATGCGAGCCCGGCAAATGTTGCAACGACCCAGCGGGCCGTGACAGAGATTATGTATCCTGTTACGAGCCCGTTCTTTTTATTTCTGACTGTTCCTGCCAGTCCCATGATACTGAACGCAAGGATGTAATCAAGAAAGAACTGTATGAATGAAAGAAAATACGGTTCGATGATGAACTGAAGTATACCGAAGATAAGACCTGCTATGACACCTTCCCGTATGCCGTATAACCATGCCGGAAGCATGATGAACAGCATGCTGAACAGTGTAATGGATCCGCCGAACGGAAATGTATAGATACGTATAAGATTGGTGACGACTGCAAGCGCCACACACATAGCACAAACAACAAGTTTCTTTACTGACATATAATACTCCTCATGATTTACTTACGGCCCTTGTATTCAAGACAAATCATAGTGATATCGTCAAACTGGGGTTCTTCTCCGACAAACTCATCGATATCTTTCTTAACAAGCGGAAGAATCTCATCGACGGTCATATCTGAATATTTACCAAGACTTTCTTCAAGCCTTTCCATTCCGAACAGATTGCTGCTGCTGTCAGTTGCCTCGGTTACACCGTCGGTATACTCGAAGAATTTATCTCCGGGTTCAAGCATGACTGTGCCGGACTTGTACTTCATATCCTCCATACCGGCAAGAACGAATCCTGCCTTGATCGGATAAGATTTGAATTTATTGCCTTTTCTGCATATGAACGGTATCTCATGACCTGCATTGACGAATCTTAATTCACCTGTATCCAGATCAAGCACACCCTCAAATGCCGTGATAAACATACCGTCTTTGTTGGCATCACACAGCAGGTTGTTGACAGTAGTAAACACTTCTCCCAGGTCAGTGCCCGGTGTTGTATGGTCTTTGATAAGGGTCTTGCCTATTACCATGAACAGTGCGGCAGGAATTCCCTTACCGGATACATCCGCTGCAACGATGGCGAGGTGTCTGTCGTCGATCATAAAGAAGTCATAGAAATCTCCGCCCACCTCTTTGGCAGGAACCATCGTGGCATATATTTCAAATTCCGGACGGTCAGGGAACGGAGGGAATCTGCCGGGCAGCATTGAAGACTGAATATGTGCGGCTACATCAAGCTCCGCACCGATACGTTCCTTCTCTGCGGTTACTTTTGAAAGCCTGCTGATGTAGTCTTTTACTTCTGAACTCATTGTCTCAAAAGAATGCGATAATTCTTCAATCTCATCCCGGGTATCAATTCCCAGATTCAGTGTCTCGGATCCTTCAATATCCTTTACGAATGAGCGGGCGGCAGACTCTAATTTTAAGACAGGCTTTACAATCCTTCTCTTGATAATGGCATAAAAAACGATATATGCCATTATTATTATGAGTGCAATTGCGAGGATAAGACCCTGTACGAATCCCTGCTGGTCCTTTTCTATGTCGTCTACGGCAATATCCACACCGGCGAGCGCAACAGGATTGTCTTCCGAATCGAATATAGGAGAGAGGGCAATAAAAAGATTTCCATATAGTGCCGTCTCTGAAACATTATAGGGCTCCTCCGGATTATGCCTGAAGGTTTTGGAGAGTATCTCCCCGATATTGTCGAGGTATTCCTCACTTTCACCCAGATCCCAGCGGTTTCCGTTGACAGTGGCATCCCATATGTAATGGTAGGAGCCGTCAGGCACAAAAACAAATGCATAAGTAATATCTTCCGATTCGCGTGCAAAAGCATCGATATATCTCTGAATCGTATCATAATACTCATCAGTTTCTTCGGTGATGTAGTATTGTTTTACTTTATCTCCGTCAATCATGCAGGCGAGAGTTCTTGAATATGAATATGCAAGATTCCTGTATTGACCGAGTCTGATATTTCTATAGTACAGGCTTACGAAAATTCCTGTTACTATAATCAGGACAACAGCCAGTATCAGCAGTCCGGCTGATATTTTATTTGCAAGTTTATATCTTTTCATACGATGATATTATACCACATCTGCGGTCGCCGGATGCAAATATATTAACATCCTGCCCGCTGCTTATATGGTATAACAATCCTGCGGATCGTTATCACCTGCGGTCGCCAGATACGAATAAATTCGTACTTGGCTCGTCGCTTATATGGTATAATATACATATGCAGATAATCAGCAACACACAGGATTTTATCATACATGAAATAACTGTTACGGCAATAGGCAAATTCGACGGAGATCATCTGGGTCATCAGAGGATTTTTGAAGAAATGAGACGTATCAGGGATCAATACGGACTGAAAATTGCAGTCTTTACTTTTGCGCCTTCATCACAGCCGCAGATTGCAACTATCAATGAAAAGCGTATGCTTCTTGAAAAAGAGGGTGCCGATTATCTTATCGAGTATCCTTTTACCGATGAAGTAAGGATGACTGACGGAAAAGATTTTGTATCCGATATTCTTATCGGAAGAATTAATATGGCCTGGATAGTGGCCGGAGACGACTGCAGTTTCGGATACAACAGATCCGGAAACGCGGAGCTTCTTAATAATCTATCCGGTATTTACAACTATCATGTCACGATTATCAATAAACTGAAGTTTGAAAATACAGAGATCAGTTCATCCAGGATACGCGAATGTCTTTCTGCAGGAGATGTCGATACCGTTCACGACCTTATCGGTTCCTATTATTCATTATCCGGGACGGTAACTGACAGAAAGCCATCGGAATTATCTGATGAATTCGTAACTTTCAGCATTGCCTTACCTGATGGGAAGATACTCCCCAAAAAAGGCGTATATGCTTCTGTTACGGAGCTTGAAGATGGCCGTAAATTTGCTTCGATGACATACATCGGGTTCAACTCTTCCATAACAGGAGACAACTCTGCACACATCGAATGCGTAACTCATATTATTGAGTTTATTAACGAGACTCTTTGTGGTCAGAAAGTAACCATTTCTTTCATCCGTTTTATTCGTGACGAACTTGAATTTGAATCAATTGAAAAACTCCGGGATCAGCTGAAAGCTGACCGAAACAGTATATTAAATATTCTAAATGAAACTGTATTGAAAGGGGAAAAGTAATGAAAACTGCACTTGGTATTGAATTTGGTTCTACAAGAATTAAATCCGTTCTCATTGATATGAATCATAATGTTCTCGCATCAGGTTCATATACATGGGAGAATCAGCTTGAAGACAATCTGTGGACTTATAAGCTTGATGATGCCATTAAGGGGCTTCAGGCCAGCTATGCCGATCTCAGCCGCGATTATGAAAGCAGGACAGGAAAACAGCTGACAGCCGTTGATTCAATCGGTATCTCGGGAATGATGCACGGATATATCGCTCTCGACAAAGATAACAATCAGTTATTTCCCTTCCTCACATGGAGAAATACCAATACAGGCGAAGCTGCCGATAAGCTTTCAGAGCTTTTAGATTTCAATATGCCCATGAGATGGAGCGTTTCTCATCTGTATCAGCAGATATTAAATAATGCCGATCATGTTGCAAAAATCAGCCACCTCTTTACTCTGGCAGGCTATATACATTATCTTCTGACAGGTAAAAGCGCAGTCGGTATAGATGAGGCATCCGGAATGTTCCCGTTTGACTGTACCAGTATGAGTTATGATCCCGAGCGCGTTAAGAAGTTCGATAATCTGATTTCTGACAGGCATTTCCCATGGCGACTGCTTGATATTCTTCCGCAGCCTGTTGCTGCCGGATGTGATGCCGGAGTTCTCACACCTGAGGGTGCCTTACTGATTGATCCGAGCGGAAAACTTCAGTCCGGATGTGTAATGGCTCCTCCCGAAGGAGATGCTGCCACAGGTATGGTATGCACCAACGCCGTCGAGCCGGGTACTGCAAATCTTTCTGCCGGAACTTCAACATTCTTAATGCTCGTTTTAGAAAAGAATCTGAGCAAAGTATACAGGGAAATAGACATCGTCAATACTCCCGGCGGAAAACCTGTTGCCATGATTCACCTCGGCAACGGTGCATCCGAGATAGACACATGGGTAGAGATGTTCCATGATGTCAGCTGCCGTGCCGGCAGTCCCATAGAGAAAAACAAACTGTATGAGATCGTTTACAGTGCCGCGCTTGAAGGAAGCAAAGATGCTGACAATGTAATTATTTACAACTATCTTGCCGGAGAAGCTGTCATGGATTGCTCGGAAGGAAGACCTCTTATGGTCAGAAAACCGGAATCAAAACTTACACTTCCGAATTTTATGCGTTCCAATATTTATGGCGTATTTGCAACAATTGCAAGCAAGAACAGAATATTTGACGCAGAGGGAGTACTGCGTAAATCCCTTACCGGACACGGCGGTCTGTTCAAGACAACCAATGCCGCACAGAGATTCCTTTCTGCAGCGCTTAATGTTCCCGTAACAGTCAATATCAACGCAGGAGAGGGCGGTCCTTATGGTATGGCTCTGCTGGCTGCATATCAGATTAACAAGTCAGAAGATGAAAGCATTGATGTCTATCTTAAAAACAAAGTATTCAGCAATGTTGAGTCAACAACAGTTATGGCAACGCCTGAAGAAGTCAGGGGTTATTCAGAATACCTGAACGCATATGAGAAAGCACTGAAACTTGAAAAAGAGAG
>JAGHSD010000146.1 GCA_018066045.1 Candidatus Darwinimomas equi
CAAGAAACTATGTTATTCAGACTATCATAGGAAGTGCTGAACTTCTTAAGAATTCAGGCAGTGATCCGAAACAGCTCAGGGAAGCAGTATGCAGTCCCGGGGGCTCTACGATCGAGGGAGTGAAGGAACTTGAGTCGCGGGAGTTCTATGATGCAGTCATGTCTGCAATCAAAGCATCGTACGACAAAAATGTTCTGTTAGGAAATAAATAAGCTTTATGAAAACGAAACGTATCGCGATTGTTGGCATCCTGTCGGCACTATACATAGCCCTTGGATGCATAGCCATCGATCTGGGAATGGCCAAAATATCAATAGAGGAGCTTCCGGTTATCATAGCCGGACTTGTTCTTGGTCCCATCGATGGAATGATAGTAGGCGGACTGGGGACATTTGTCTGCCAGGTTATCAGATACGGCTTTTCGGCAACCACAGTGCTGTGGATGCTTCCGTATATTGCATGCGGACTGATATGCGGACTTTTTGCGAAAAAGAATAATTATTATAATACCGGAAAACAGCTATGGGTAATTATCATCATTGCCGGACTTGCAACATTTGCCCTTAACACTCTGGCAATTTATGTTGACAGCAAAGTTTACGGATATTATTCACCGGCTTATGTCTGGGGTGCTTTAGGAGTCCGCCTTGCTGTTCTGGGAATCAAGACCGTGATGTTCGGATTCCTGATCATGCCGATTCTTAAAGCTGTTGCAAAGATTACAGGAAGAAAAAAACCATGACCTAAGAAGAAGCACTTGAATATATAAACACGTTCGGATGGAACACGACAAAGCTTGGACTTGAGAGAACAAGAGAACTTCTTGATAAGCTCGGAAATCCTCAGAATAGTCTCAGATTCGTACATGTTGCCGGAACCAACGGAAAAGGCAGTACCTGTGCGATGCTCGAGTCAGTACTCAGAAAAGAGGGATACGTGACAGGCTTTTATCCCAGTCCGTTCATTCAGGACTTCCGCGAAAGACTGCAGATAAGGGGTGAAATGATACCGAAACCGGATCTTGCCCGGATCACTCAGCGGGTTGCAGCCATCGCAGATTCCATGGAGGACCATCCGACGCAGTTCGAGCTTATCACCGCGATAGGAATGGTTTACTTTGCAGAGTGCAAATGTGACATAGTCATCCTTGAAGTGGGAATGGGCGGAATATATGACAGCACCAATATTATCAGTGCACCGGAAGTGGCAGTCATATGCAATATAGGATACGATCACACGGAGTATCTTGGGAATTCCCTTGAGGAAATAGCATGGAACAAATGCGGGATAATCAAAAAAGGATCATCTGTAGCAGCCTATGACAATGTTCCCGAAGTGATGAAGGTTATCACTGATACATGCGAACATGAAGGCTGTCGACTGTACCTTGCGGCAGACGAAGATCCGGTTTATGAGATTCCGCTGATCGGAAAGCATCAGAAGAATAATGAGAAGACAGTTCTTGCAATTATCAGAGCGCTTCGCGACAGAGGCTGGAAGATAAGTGAAGAAGCGGTAAGAGAAGGACTTGCAGATACGGTATGGCCGGCAAGATTTGAAAAACTCAGAGATGATCCGTTATTCATTCTTGACGGGGGACATAATCCGCAGTGTGCAAAGGCCCTGACAGAGACACTTGATGAATACATGCCGGGACAGAAAGTATTATTCATCATGGGAATGCTTAAGGATAAGGCATATAAGGAAGTGCTGGACATCATTATGCCGTATGCAGATGAATTCGTTACCCTGACACCTGATAGTCCAAGAGCGCTTACAGCAGAAGAACTGGCAGAAGCCATAGTGTCCGCGGGAGGAAAGGCATCATCTGCGGCAAATGCACATGAAGCCATCGAGACAGCATACAGAACAGGAAAACCGACAGTAGCATTCGGATCACTTTATATGGCGGGTGACATAAGGAATGAATTCTGCTATACTGATAAAAGATAAAAAACAGAGGAGAATCGTACATGGGTACAGGAGATGGTTTTGAGTTATTGGATATGATATGTCTGTTTGCGTCGGCAGCCGTTATCGTAATGGGATTTATCGAGAAGAGAGATGGCAGACTGGTGGGAAGAAAGAACGACATTGAATACACAGAGGAATCAATAGCAAAGCTTGCAAATATTGAAGGACCTCTTTATATGGCAATCGGAGTGATGGGTATTCTGACAGCGCTTGCAGGAGGACTTAAGGTGCTTCCGCAATTCCTTTTCTGGCCGTTTCTTATCATTGCGCTTGCGCTTATAGTTGTGGATGCAATTCTGATAAAAAAGATTCTTGTCCCAAGAAATAAATTCAAGGGAATAGATATTAACAAAAAATTGAAGTAAATAAAACACTTAATCAAAAACGAGCCCGGCATTTTGTACCGGGCTCGTTTTATTTAAACAGTTTAGTTAAGTCTTTTTACGGAATCTCTTTCAAGTATCTCCGGGCTTATCATTGTTATTGTC
>JAGHSD010000007.1 GCA_018066045.1 Candidatus Darwinimomas equi
GCCTTGAAAGTCGTATAATCCAGAACCATACTGACTCTTTCAATTTCCTCGTACCAGCTGTTTTCTCCTGCAAATGAAGTGATACTGCAGCTCACTACAAGAAGCAGCATAGCAAGTAATGCACATAACGCTTTTTTCATGTTTTATTCTCCTTCCAATTCGTCGGCATTCGGCAGTGAGAATACGAATTCCGTGCCTACGCCTTCTGTGCTTATTACATCTATATTTTCTCCGTGTGACTGGATAATTCCCTTTACTATCGAGAGGCCGAGACCGGTTCCCTTCTTGTCTCTTCCTCTTGAAGTATCCGATTTATAGAATCTGTCGAATACTTTCTTTATGTCCTTCTTCGGTATGCCTGCACCGGTATCCTTTACCGAAGTAAAAATCTTGTCGCCTTTCTGCTCGGTAGACAGATATATCGAAGAATCCTTCTTTGAGAATTTTATCGCATTATCGACCAGATTGTATAGTACCTGCTGTATTTTTCCGAAATCCGCATAAACCATCTGTGATTCCTGCTCGAATGTAAGCTCAAAAGTAATGCCCTTTTCAAGACACTGACCTTCAAAACTCTGTGCCGTATCTTTTATCATCCTGTTGATGTCAAATGTTGTTCTGTTCAGCAGGCCGTTGGAATCTATGGTATTGAGAGTAAGCATGCTGCTGGTAAGCTTCGTCAGTCTTTCAGTCTCACCGATGACACGTTTCAGATACTGCTCCTGACGCTCCTGGGGTATGGTACCGTCAAGTATTGCCTCAAGGTATCCCTTGATGGATGTGAGAGGACTCCTGAAATCATGGGATATATTGGCAATGAATGTATGCTGATACTCCTCGGCCTTGTCCAGTTCGGATGCCATGTAATTCATGGTGTTGGCCAGGTATCCCATCTCATCATGAGACCCGACTTTAATAACATGCTTCAGATTTCCGTCGGCGAACTGTTTTGCACCTTCCGTGATATTTCTCAGCGGTCTTATTACTACGGCATCAAAGACAATAAGTATGACCAGAGAAAGAAGGAACACGATTATTGAAGTGATGTAAACGATATTAAGTATCTGATTTTCGTTCTCCGTAAGCTGAGACATGGGAAGATGAATCACCACATATCCGAGAGTTCTGTAATTGCCGGTAACGGGAGCGCATACACTTATGACTTCCTCGTCAAATGCCCCGAAGAAATCACCGTCCATATAGTTCTTGGTACCGCCGGCAGTAGGGTCGAACTCGGGAACATTTTCCCCTGTACGGGTACCCTGCGAATCAGCCAGTATGGTTCCGTTCTTATCCATTACCCAGACATGAGAATGCAGATATGCACCTATGACTTTAATCTGCGGTTCGATGTCCTCCAAACTGGACGGACTGTTTTCACCCCGATTCGAGAAATTGCCTGCGATGAGGTTGGCCTCGTCATACATGGTACTGCTCTGTGACTGTATCAGATACCTGTGCGTAAGAGAAGTGGACAGCGTTGCGATAACCGCAAAAGCTGCCACACCGAAGATTATGTAGCTAAGCACAAATTTGTAATACAGTTTCATCAGTTTTACTCCGTGCGGATGCCGTCGTTAAAACGGCTGTCAGCGGGCATCAAATTTATATCCGATACCCCAGACTGTTGAAAGGGCCCATTTATTATGCTCCGGAAGTTTCTCACGGAGACGTTTTACATGTACGTCAACGGTACGGGTGTCTCCGGCGTATTCGTAACCCCAGATATGATCCAAAAGCTGCTCACGGGTGAATACCTGATTGGGATGTGAAGCAAGGAAATAAAGAAGCTCCAGTTCCTTGGGAGGCATCTCAATGGAAGCACCCATATATCTGACCTCGTAATTTGAAAGATTGATTTCAAGGTCAGGATAACGCATGATATTTTTGTCTTCGGCCTGCTGCGGAACCTCCGGAGCCGGAGTATTATATCTGCGCAGGACTGCCTTGACTCTGGCAACTAATTCCTTGGAATCAAACGGCTTGATTATATAGTCATCTGCTCCGAGCTCAAGTCCTAAAACCTTGTCAAATACTTCGCCCTTTGCCGAAAGCATGATGATGGGAACGCCGGATTCATTACGTATCGTACGGCATACCTGATAGCCGTCGATTCCCGGAAGCATAAGATCCAAAAGGATAAGATTAGGCTGATACTCTCTGAAAACAGAGATGGCCGTTTCACCGTCCCCGCAGGTTCTGGTATCATAGCATTCCTTGGTAAGATACATTGCAACAAGCTCTGCAATATTCTCGTCATCATCAACAATTAAGATTTTCTGTTTGTCCATATCAAAACTCCACTACTGTAATTGCATCTCCGCCGTCATCAAACTCTGCCAGATGAAAATGCCTGACTGACTTCTGACGTCTGAGATAAGCATGTATTCCGTTTCTGAGTGCACCGGTTCCCCGTCCGTGAATGATTCTGACCTTCGGAAGATGTGCAAGCAGTGCATCATCAAGATACTTGTCCAACTCCGCACATGCTTCATCCACATTCTTTCCTATCACATTGATCTCCGGTGAGATAACAGCCGAACGGACATGGGTGGTATGCTGCTCAGGCATACGGCCCTTTCTTCCCGGGGTTTTCCCGTCATCTTTCATATCCGGGCCCTTGCCGCTCCATGCATTCATGAGACGGGAGGCCATATCAAGATTCCTGTCTTCCTCCTCCGGAGTCTGTTCCATAGTCTGCTTAAGTCCGCTTCGTATGCGTGCACGTTCTTTTTCGAGCCGTTTGCTGATAGCCGGATCGCTCGTTATCTTATTAATGCTTCGTATGGTCTCGTCTGCGGTTGTCTTTGCCTCAATAAGTATGGCACGTGCCTCCTCGCGGGCCTGACGCAGCAGGCGTTCCTTTCGTTCGTCAAGATTTTCATCCTGCTGAGCGCGGCGCTTCTTAAGCTCCTCAATCTCGCGGCGGTTCTTTTCTATCTCTATTCTGTCGCGCTCGATGATCTGTCGCTCCTCATTCAGTTTTGCGATGAGATCCTCGAAAGCGGCATCATTTTTCTCAATATGTTTTCCTGCATCATCGATTATGAATTCCGGCAGTCCGAGTCTTCTTGAGATGGCAAATGCGTTCGACTTGCCGGGAATGCCTGTCAGTATCCTGTATGTGGGACGTAGAGTCTCCACATCGAATTCGCAGCTTGCATTCTCCACGCCCGGAGTAGTAAGTGCATATACCTTGAGCTCACTGTAATGGGTGGTCGCGATGGCTTTGGCACCCATATTGTGAAGGAAGGAGAGCACGGATATCGCAAGTGCGGCACCTTCGGTCGGATCGGTTCCGGCACCGAGTTCGTCGAAAAGACACAGTGAATTTACGTCGGCCCTGTTTACTATCCCGACTATATTTCGCATATGTCCGGAAAATGTTGACAGACTCTGCTCGATGCTCTGCTCATCACCGATATCTGCATATACCTCTTCAAACACTGCTATACGGCTGTTTTGAAATGCCGGGATATGCAGTCCGGACTGCGCCATGAGAGTGAGAAGTCCGACTGTTTTAAGAGACACTGTCTTTCCTCCGGTGTTGGGACCTGTGATGATCAGCAGATCATAGTCTTCGCCGATCTTTATGTCTATCGGAACGACTTTAGTACCGGACAGAAGAGGATGTCTTGCCTGCTTCAGGTCGGTTATTCCCTTATCATTTATCTGCGGCGCTTCGCCCTTCATCTTTGATGACAGGCCGGCCTTGGCAAAAACAAAATCAAGATGCGACATCAGTCTGATATCCGCAGCTATGGTTTCCCTGCACGGGATCGCAAGTTCACTGAGGTGATCGAGTATCTTTGCGATTTCGGTTTTTTCCTGAGCATCAAGTTCGCGCAGTTCGTTGTTGAATCTGATCACGGCCATCGGTTCGATAAAGATGGTCGAACCTGTTGAAGACTGGTCGTGTATAACTCCCGCAACCTGAGACTTGTATTCCGCCTTTACGGGAAGACAGTAAGCACTGTCACGAATGGCAATGACTGCATCCTGCAGGTACATGCGATGGGCGTTTAGTATGGCGTTCAGTTCGGTATGCATACGGTCCGTTATGGATTTGCGTTTGCGTCTTATGGATTTAAGCTCCGGAGACGCATCGTCTGCCATGGTATCTTCATCGATTATGCATGAACTGATGGCACGGTTCAGAGTCGGAATATCATCAAGCGTATGGAAATATCCCTCCAGAGAATCAAGACTTGAAGCTTCGCCGTCTTTTTCATGCGAACCGTAACTTCGTGCGCGTTTAACATTGGAAAGCAGTCTGGAGATGTGAAGCAGCTCGGACATACTCAGTGATGCCTGGATATCAAGCCGCTTGAGAGACGCGGAAAGATCTCTGGTATCTCCGAAACTGAGATGGCCCTTTTCCCGGATTCTTGAAGCCGCATCGGTTGTTTCAAGCAGTGCCGTGCGGATCTCGTTGATATCCGAAGACGGCAAAAGCTCCCGACACAGTTTCCTGCCGGGGTCCGATGAAGCCTGATCGGTAAGCATGCCGATCACTTTGTCATATTCAAGAGTTTTCAGTGCTTTGCTGTTCATATCCAAAACTGTAATTATTATAACAGTTTTGTCGTAAATAATATACAGGTTATTGTTTCGGGGCAGCTACAGATTTTCTTACGAAAAGCTTGTCTGATATAAGCATATATACACCTTCTTTTGGTGCCGTGCCGGAGGTGGTCTGTTCATCAAGGAACTTGATGGC
>JAGHSD010000012.1 GCA_018066045.1 Candidatus Darwinimomas equi
TCATGACCTTTAACAACCATCTGTGTTCCGACAAGTATATCGGTATTGCCGGATGCAAATTCTCTGAGAATATGCTCAGATGCTTTCTTGCCGGATGCGGAATCGGTATCAAGTCTTGCCACACGTGCCTGAGGGAACATCTTTGCGGTCAGTTTCTCAAGCTTCTGTGTACCGGTTCCGAATTCAGCGATATACGGTGATCCGCAATCCGGACATGTCTTTGGAACCGGACTTTCAAATCCGCAGTAATGGCATACAAGTCTGAAACCGGAATGAACAGTCAGACTTACATCACAATGCGGACATCTTATGGCATTGCCGCATGACCTGCATGAAACAAAATTTGAATATCCTCTTCTATTGATAAAAAGGATTATCTGTTCGTGTTTCTGAAGTCTGTCCGTTATAAGCTCCGTAAGATGTTCTGAAAAAATACTTCTGTTGCCCTTCTGCATCTCAACGCGCATATCTACAACATCAATATCCGGCCTTTCTGCGCCTCCGGCTCTCTCCGACAATCTAAGAAGCTTATACTTCCCGGACATGGCATTAAGATAACTTTCAGGCGATGGTGTTGCGCTCGCCAGAACAAGGGATGCGTTATGCATCTGAGCACGTTTTTTTGCAACATCTATCGTATTATATCTCGGAACATTTTCATTTTTGTATGCACCGTCATGTTCCTCATCGATTACTATTAAACCGATATTGTTAAAAGGAGTAAAAAGTGCCGACCTCGGTCCGATGATAATCTTTGCATCACCGTCCATGCATCTTTTTATCTGCTCATATCTTTCTCCCGGAGAAAGTTTACTGTGAATTACTGCAATACCGTTTCCAAAAACGGAATACAATCTGTTTATAGCCTGATATGTCAGCGAAATCTCGGGTATAAGCAGAATGACCTGTCTCCCTTTTTCGAGCACATGCTTTATCATGTGCATATATACGTCTGTTTTTCCGCTTCCTGTTATCCCGTACAGCAGGTATATTCCGTTATCTCCGCGATCGAAATCCGAGTCAAATGATTCTATGACTTTTCTCTGTTCTTCATTAGGCTCGTGGAGAGTATATGTGCATCCGCTGTCATCCGGGAATTCATAATTATTTTTAGCTTTTACCTTTGACTTTACAGGCATCACGGTAGCAAGTGCCGTATTCATAGTACATCCGTATCTGTTCTTCATCCAAATCGAAAGTTCTATAATTTCATCCTTGATATCTACACTTTTAGGTGGAACATCTATAATTGATTTGATCGCTGTACCTTTTAATTCCGGTTTAAGTTCATCACTTACCGCTATTACATATCCTTTTCTCTTTCTGTCCGCATTTCCGAACGGAATAATCACCGGCGAACCCGCATGAATAATGTCCTGCAATTCTACCGGAATTGCATATGTAAACGGTTTGTCTACATTTTCATGAGAAATATCTATGATAACATCTGCATATTTAGGCAAAATCATGCTCCATCACCCTGTCTACCAGATCAAACAGTTTCATGCTGTTGGAACCCTTAAAAAGTATGACATCTCCGGATTTCAAAGTATTATACACGATTGATTCCAATTCTTCATATTTATCTGTATGAACTGATTCTCCATTCCCGAATCCCCTGCCTATGTCATCGGCAAGTTCTCCGTAAGTAATCAGAAGATCAATATCTTTTTTATCGCCGGCATATTTTCCGACAGAATAATGCTCGTTTGCGGAGTTATCTCCTAACTCTTTCATGTCAGCCAAAACCGCAATTTTTCTGCCAAGGCATTCTATCGAACATAATATATCAATAGCGGCCTTCATCGAATCAGGTGCGGCATTGTATGTGTCATCAATTATTGTAATGTCGTTTCTGGTCAGGATCTGCCCGCGATGGAGAAATCCCTTATAGTTTTGCAGTGCTTCCGATGCTTTAACAATATCCAATCCATAATAATCACAGATAAGCAGTGCAGCCAATGCGTTATAAATACTATGTCTTCCGTATACACTTAGATTTACCCGAACAACATTTCCCCGTACATTGGCACAAAACTCCGGAAGACCTTTATTTATTGTAATATCAAATGCATACGCATCACATGATTCATCAAGACCGTATGTATATTTAATCAGTCCGTCAGGTAAAACACACTCTCTCAGCAAATCATTATCGCCGTTTACAAAAACAGGCGATCCGGTTTTCATATAATCTGTGATGTGCATCTTTTCTTTTAAAATTCCTTCACGTGAACCAAGGTTCTCTATATGAGTTATTCCGATATTCGTAAAAACAGCTGCATCGGGTTTTACCATATCCGCAAGCTTGCACATCTCTCCCGGCATGCTGACACCCATTTCCATAACTGCTATATCAGCATTGTCATTAAAATCAAAAAGAACCTGTGGAGTTCCGACCTGTGAATTTCTGTTGCCATTTGTTGCATATACCGACATTGATGAACCAAGTGCAGTGCATATCATCTCCCGCGTCGTTGTTTTTCCTACGCTGCCTGTGATCCCCACGATAGGTATATCTATCGATTTCCGGTAAAATACTGCCACCCTTTCAACAGCATCTAAGGAATTTTCAACTTTTATTATTATCTTGTCTCCGCTGCAGCATACATCATCACATTCAGAGAAACTGACAACAGTGTCTCCATCCAGTACCTGTGGAATAAAGCGATGAGAATCGACACGATTTCCTTTCATCGGAACAAATACTCTGTCAGATCCCGTATCCCTTGAATCAAATGTGACATTGTGTATATGCCTGTCACCATACTTTAAGAGATCCCCGTTAATAACGGTTCCACCGGATATATTTATCAATTCGTTGATACTGATATCAAGCATTATTCTATCCCCAGTTCATTCAGGACCGTTTTCACCGCATCCTGATCGGTATATGGTGTTACAGTTCCGTTCTTGTCTATACCGCTTTCATGTCCTTTTCCGATAATCGCCACCATATCACCCGGAAGGTGATGCTCGATTACGTATCTTACTGCGTCAGGGCGAAGCGGTATATCAATATAATCGCAGCTTGTTTTATCAAACGTGGAATGTATGTCTTTACAGATATCTTCAAAGCTTTCCATACGGTTGTTGTCTTCGGTAATAACTGCAAAGTCCGCATTTTCACCGACAACTTTCCCCATTCCGTATCTCCGGTCTTTTGAACGGTTGCCACCGCATCCGAAAAGTATAACGAGACGCTTCGGACTGTATTGCTTCAGAGTTTTAACAAGATTAACCGTAGCAACTTCATTATGGGCAAAATCGACAAAAACCTTCAGATCATCTGTAGAATACACCAGTTCCATCCTTCCGCAGATGTTTATATCACTAAGACCGTTCGCCAGTATTTCATCCGGTATCCCAAGAGTAGAACAAACAGACATTGCAGCCAGTGCATTATCGGCATTAAATTCTCCCGGAATGGAAATCCTGCAATTCAGTTTCTTCTCACCTGCATGAAATACAAATTCAGAACCGACCGTCTGTTTTGACTTGACAAGTTTTAATGAATCGTACCAGAAATCGGCCTTGGGAACAGAACCGAATGTCCTGAGATCCTCACATAAAGAATTAATCATCACATAACCGGAATGTTCATCGTCCATATTTACAAAGCCATGTCTGCTCTGTCTGAAAAGCTGCGTTTTACAGTTAAGATACTCTTCAAAATCCTTATGTTCACCCTCACCTATATGATCATTTGAAATATTAGTAAAAACACAGTAATCAAATATTATTCCGTCAACTCTATGCATAAGAAATGCCTGACTGGAAGTCTCTATAACAGCATATTTACAGCCTGCATCGACCATTTCTGAAAAGCTTCTGTTTATTTCAAAGCTTTCAGGAGTCGTATTCTGCGATTCCCGGTGTTTATCTCCAATAAAAATTCCGTTTGTTCCGATATAGCCGCACAGGCATCCTGTCTTTTCAAGCAAATGCCTGATCATAAGTGCTGTTGTCGTTTTTCCTTTAGTCCCTGTAATCGCAATTGTAGTCAGTTTTTTTGCCGGATAATCAAAGAAATATGCCGAACAAAGTGCCATCGCTATTCTGGTGTTTTTTACACGATATACATTTACACCGTCCGGAAAAGAACAATCATGATCAATAATTATCCCTGCAGCTCCTTTATGTACTATCTCACCGATAACATCGTGTGAATCAAATTTCAGCCCTTTAATGCATACAAAAAGACATCCTTCGGTAACTTTTCTTGTGTCAAATACTAAATTATCATATTCGACAGAATCTTCTCCCTGTATAAGCTCATATGTAAGCCCTTCAACTTTAGATATAAACATAAGACCTCTGCTTTCTGCTATTTCTGCGAACACATATCTTCAAACTGTTCGGGAGTCATAAGTATCTCTCTCGGTTTTGTACCCTGTTCCGGTCCTACCACTCCGGCATCCGCAAGCTGATCCATGATTCGTGCAGCCCTGTTGAAACCTATCCTGAAAGCTCTCTGAAGATTTCCTATAGAAGCTTTCTTCTTATCAATAATATACCGTCCGGCCTGAACAAACAAATCATCCCTGGCATCCGATCCTGTCATATTGTTTTCAGCTATCGGAAGAACCATTTGAGAAAAAGTATTCTCATCATACGACGGAACGATCTTTTCATTAAGAATATATGATACTACTTTATGGATATCCTGTTCTGATACATATGCGCCCTGTGCGCGCAAAGGTTTCGGAGCATCCTGCGGATTGTAAAGCATATCCCCGTGTCCAAGAAGTTTTTCTGCACCGACAGTATCAATAATAGTTCTTGAATCAACTCCGGATGTAACTGCAAGTGCGATTCTTGACGGTATATTTGCTTTTATCAAACCTGTTATTACATTGACTGACGGTCTCTGTGTTGCAATTACAAGATGCATGCCTGCTGCTCTGGCAAGCTGAGAAATACGGACAATTGCAGGTTCAACCTCTCCTTTGCACTGCATCATCATATCTGCCAGCTCATCTACTATTATAACGATAGTCGGAAGTTTCTCCGGAAGATCCTTGTCATCGTCGCCTTCTTCAATCAATGACTTTCTGGCAGCATCAATACTGTCGTTATAGCTCTTTATATCCTTGGCACCGATTGCCTCGAACTTCTTGTATCTGTCTTCCATTTCAGCAACAGCCCAGTTCAGAGCTCCTGTTGCTTTCTTTACATCAGTCACAACCGGTATAAGAAGATGAGGTATGCCGTTGTAGCAGGAAAGTTCGACCATCTTCGGATCGATCATGATCATCTTTACATCTTCAGGAGAATATTTATAAAGTATGCTGAGAATAAGTGTATTTATGCAAACTGATTTTCCTGATCCTGTTGCTCCGGCAATAAGCACATGCGGCATCTTTGCAAGATCCGCAATCACCGTCGATCCGCTTATATCTTTTCCGATTGCAAAAGCTATACCGGCTCTTGATTCTTTAAAATCTTTTGTTTCAAGAATATCCCTCAGTTGGACAATATTACTTTCTTTATTCGGAACCTCTATACCTATGGCAGCCTTGCCGGGAATAGGTGCTTCTATCCTGATATCGGCAGCAGCCAGAGCAAGTTTAATATCATCCTGAAGAGACATAATACGTGCAACCTTTACACCGGTTTCAGGATGCAGCTCATATCTTATTACTGTAGGTCCGCAACTAATATCCGTAACCGTAACGGATATTCCGAAAGTAGCAAGCGTCTGCTGAAGCTTAATTGCTGTCTCTTTATATTCTGATGCTGCGTTTGATGACTGACTGTGCGACCCCCTCGTAAGAAGATTCATAGGCGGAATTCTGTACGGTCTTGCCTTCAGAACTATTTTCCTGCGGCTGATTTCTTCGCGCGTCTGTCCCAATTCGGTGGATTTCTTCTTTTCTTCCATCCGCTCTCTCGTACTGTCATATTCTGACTTAATCTCTTTTCCGTAAGCCGTCAGAACAGAACGGACATCATCTTCATCGTTCGCGTCATCGGGATTATCTGCACTCAGGATTTCTTCAGCCTTACGAAAAGCCTCTTTGGTGGCTTCGTCTTCATTTTCAAAGGGAACAGAATCGTCATCATAACTCTGCGGAAGGATGATTTTACCGGTAAACAGATTAGGATTTTTCTTTTCTATACCATCTTCCGGCGTGTTAAAGAAATCATCATCTTTAATTGAAACAGTTTTCGGTGTGTTTGAATTTTCATTCGTAACAGCCTGTTTTTCGTATCTGCTGAGATCAGTAGCCTCAAAATCTATTCCCTCAACTCTGCGCATTGCATCGGCTCTGCGTATCTGACGTCTTTCATACACTCTTGCCGTATGTTCAAGATGACGTAAGGATATATCCTCTTTCGCAGCTGAAAATGCCCTGGTACCGCCATTTTTCACAAATCTTACAACACTTTTCTCCGTAAGGAATACAATCGACACGATCAGCAGGGCTATCATTAATAACACAGTTCCGACTTTTCCGATAACGCTTTCCAGTACGTTAAAGAAAAATTCTCCCAGAGATCCTCCTGCATCTTCACCAAAAAAGCACCGGATTATCGTACATACAGAAAAAATCATGCATATCAAAGCAAGAACCTTAAGCCATATTTTAGGATTTTTGTAATTACTGAGGCAAAATGCAATAATAACAAAAAGAATAATCGGAAATACATAACCGACAACGCCGAAGAATCCAAGTTGAAAATCCCTTATCAGATTACCTGTTTTACCGATGATGGAAGATTCTCCGCCAAAATTGCTCAGGAACAAAAGCAGACATAACAGAAACGAAAAAATAAGTGCAATCTCCCCACGCACAAATCCGTTACTG
>JAGHSD010000082.1 GCA_018066045.1 Candidatus Darwinimomas equi
TCAAGAGCCGATGTCGCCTCATCCATGATAAGAATGGACGGTTCCGTTGCAAGAGCTCTCGCAATCTCGATTCGCTGTCTCTGTCCTCCGGAAAAGTTCCTTCCGCCCTCGATCATACTGGTTTCCATTCCCTTTTCACATTCCATGATATCTTCATAGATTCCGGCATCCTTTGCAGCCTGAATAACAGCGTCTTCCGGAATGCTTCTATCCCACATGGTTATATTGTTATATATTGTGTCCGGGAACATCGCTATAGTCTGATCTACAGATGCGATCGATGCTACGAATATATTCCTATCGATATCTTCTATCTTCTGACCATCATAAAGAACTTCGCCTTTCCATGGTTTGCAAAGACCGGTAAGGAGTTTTGCTATAGTTGATTTTCCGCTTCCGGAGCTTCCGACAAACGCGATCCTCTCACCCGGTGATATCTTCATGCTGAAATCCCGAATCAGCGGCTCCTTAAATGTGTTGTATCCGAAAGTCAGGTCCTTTATCTCAATTTCACCTGTCAGTTTTTTATATCCGTCGTAAGATACGGCAGTCTTTTCGAACACCGTATCTTCTTTGTATTCCATAACATCCTTCACTCTTTCAATATTCGTTGAAAGCTCTCTGAAGGTCGCAATTGATGTAACAAGTGCCATGGATGGTGCCGTGAACTGATTCAAATATGCAGCAAATGCAGACACGATACCTATTGTCCATTCTCCTTTCATCACGAGTCCTACGCTTATACACAGGATAAGTCCGCTCATAAGATTTGTGATGAATCCGGAAGCTGCTTCGTATATGGCATTGACACGGTTTATTTCAACAGTTCCGTTATTTGACTTTGCTGCAAGACCTGCCCATTTCTTAAAATATCCGCTCTCGGAACCACATGATTTAATCGTTTCAATCATTTGGATCCCGTTAACGCCGGCATTGGAAAACTCTGCCTCATCCTTTAATCTGACTCGCATCAGATTGGAACTATGTTTGCTTAGCGCTCCGGTCATCAGCAGATTAATAATCATCGAGACGATACCAATCACCGTAAGGAATGGACTGTAAACAAACATCATTATCAGATAAAACAGCATAGATGCGAACTGAAGCGCTAACGGCACATAGTTCATAATAATGGTGTATGCGATCGATTCATTGGCAAAGCCTCTATTGATAATGTCGCTCGGGTATCTCTGGCTGAAAAAGTCCATCGGAAGCTTAAGTACATGCCACATGAACTTCGTACTGCTGTAAATGGCCATCTTGCCCTGCATCTTTACCAGATATGAATTACGGATCCACAGTACGATAAGCTGTATCACCGCTATCACGATAAAGCCGGTGAAAAATACTTTATTCCATGACGATAAAGCTCTTCCGGTAAGCAGATAATCCAGCATGAATCTCGGGAATACCGGCTCAAGGATTCCCGTAAGTACAAGAATCATCGTAGTTACAAGAATCAGGATCGTCATCGGAAGAGCGCCCTTCAGATTGCTTTTCAGATATCCTGTAACCGATTCCGGGCTTCCTCCGGGTTCAAAAGACTCTGACGGACTGAACATTGCACAGATTCCGCTGTACTGCTTCACAAACTCTTCTTCGCGGTATGTTACGATTCCTGCGCCCGGATCATTGATTTTGAACCTGCCGTTCTTATATCCATCCAGTACAACAAAGTGATTACCGTTCCAGAAGAGCATACACGGACACTCTGCCTCTGTTTTCAGTTCTTCTGCTGATATCTTGTAGGCATTGGCATCAAGACCGTAGTATTTTGCACAGGAAATAATCGTGCCGAGGCTTGAACCGTCACGGTTAACTCCGCACTCCTTTCTAAGCTGTGACAACGGAACAAATCTGCTGTAATAAGCAAGAATCATATCCAGACATGCCGCGCCGCATTCCAGCGCTTCCATCTGCATGACCTAGGGACTCTTGCTAATTTACCTATCTGTACCGATTTGAGCATTCTCTTTTTCCTACTTCTTGCTGAATTCATTCGGTTTCTATCTCAATATCATGGAGCTTGGTTTCAATACATCAATAATTACAGTTGCGGTGTATAGTCCGGAATCGGGAGCATTTTCTTCCTGATCCCTTTTTATGGCAAGCAGCACAGGATAGTAATCAACTCCTGGATTCATGCCTACCTGTCTCATTTCCTTCTCTGTAAAATTGGCGTCTCGAACAATACTGGTGCAGTCAAATATCTCACTTGGAATGTGAATCACGCTTCCGGTAAAACCTGCGACCTCTACGGTTTCAAGGCCGCCTATCTCTGTTTTTGTGATGTCTTCAATGTAAAGAATCGCAGGATGAACCTTCTGCTTCATATGTTCTTCTCCAAAATTCTCTGTTACTTCATTTAGCG
>JAGHSD010000031.1 GCA_018066045.1 Candidatus Darwinimomas equi
CTCTCTTCTTGCCGGCTCCGCCGACAAGAAGCATCGCCATAGGCGCTGCATATCGGCATAGAAAAAGACATCCCTTCAAGCAAGCTTGAGGATGTCTTTTTCTACGCCGATGCGTAGCTTGTTATTCATACTCTATGGCAATATTCCGGTTTCTCCTACTTATAGTTATGCTTATTACTTGATACATACAACTTTTATAATTATTCTTTTATTTATTCACATTTACCAAGAAAAACCTGTGCATAGCCTGTGCACGGAATCATACCTGTTTTTGTTTAAAAATCAAAGATTCTCTAGAATCTATTTTCCCCAAAACATCCAATGCTTAGTTTCTTGAATACCTTTAATCTCTTTTTTGCCCTGCTTATTGTGATTTATCATGAGATACGAGCTCTATCAAGAAAATGATACCTACAATGACTTTTGTCCATCATAGGTATCACTTTATGTATCTATTACTGTAAAAAATGATAAGGGGCGAATAGATAGCCCGATTTAGGTATCAAAAAGAGGTTACGAAAAAAATCTTCCGTACTGCTCAATCAGTTTTTCGAGTGAAACTGCTGCATTTGCCGGAGATGTTGACGGAAGGCGTACCGCTTTTATTCCCGTTTTAGGATAATTGTATTCCTGATAATACTTATAAGCAGTTGCACCGGTTGCAAATAT
Organism: Candidatus Darwinimomas equi; assembly: GCA_018066045.1. Taxonomy (GTDB): domain Bacteria; phylum Bacillota; class Clostridia; order Lachnospirales; family Lachnospiraceae; genus Darwinimomas; species Darwinimomas equi. Next base: position 670 of record JAGHSD010000031.1, read on the forward strand.
TCTTTCTATCTTTGTATGATTCAGAATCCATGGAATATCTGTCGGTACCGGATTCCTGATTGAACCGTCACTTGCTCCGCATATATCACATGCTTCAAGAGCATCCCATAAAGCGATATGATTTTTCAGCATTAACTGTTTCTTTTCTTCAATCGTAACCGGAATATCAGACTTAAGGCAGGCTGCCATTACCTTCCAGAAACGATTCTGCGGATGTCCGTAATAAAATGCCTGCTCACGCGATTTTGGCGAAGGAATGGATCCAAGAATAAGCGTAGTGCAGTCAGCATCAAAAAGCGGTTCAAATTCATGTGTAACATGTGTATAGATTTTCTCAGCCATTATTCTTCATTTTTCTGTGATTCACAGTCTTCCTTTATAGTTGTATTCTCTAAAGTAACATTTCTGTCTGTCACATGAGTTTTGTAATAGTGATATGAAAATGCAAACGGTACCAGTGCCATTATGATGATAATTGGAAGGATGAGTATCTGTTTCTTCAACAGCGTAACTGCTATTACAAGAATTCCGCCTGTTATAAAACAGTATCCTGCAACCTTATTGGTATAAGCCCAGTTTCCTTCATCATTTAATGTCCAGGAACATCTATAGCCAAAGGTGTAGTTCTGTTTGTTTCTAGGAAGCAGGAATCCAAGAATAATAAACAGTATTCCTACAAACAATCCGGCTATAGTACTGACACCGATTTCATATCCAAGCGCATATTCATAGCAGGAAAGCATTACAATAAGACTGCATGACGGAATAATCCATATCACAAAGCTGAATGCTTTAACACCGATATTGGTTTTCTTGGGATCATTATGGATACAGAAAATGCAGATGACCTGCAGCAATGCCAAAATTATCGGAATTCCGAATACAGCGAATTCTTTTCCGGTCCAGCCATTTGGCTGATTATTCATGTCAAAATGTGTCGCCATCTTATCCGGAAGTTTATCCCAAAGGAGCAGTCCTACCAGAATAGGCAATAATGTAACTATCAGAGAAATGATGATTTGCCACTTACTCTTCTTTATCATTTACATCTCCTTGCTTCTATTGCTTTTCTCACGAATTCAGCGCACCGCATCGGTCGGAAAAAGTGATATCACCGGGAATCAGCTTCAGCAGCTGTATCTGGTCTTCAAGCGCTTTCTCTCGATTAAATCCAGGACTGTCAATAATTCTTTTAATATCTGCAAGCGGAAATTCAAGTTCGCGAAACAACATGATATCCTGTAGCTTCCTCAGACTGTTTTCGTCATACAGTCTGTAACCGGCTTCCGTAATCTCTGCCGGAATCAAGAGTTCTATTTCATCATAGTAATGCAAAGTACGAACGCTCACACCTGAAAGTCTGCTTACTTCTTTTACAGTCATCATGATTCTCATCTCCCTGCTAATGGTAAGCATAGCATAAACTATGACGTTACGTAAGAGTCAAGATACAAATTCTGATTTACTAATTTCTTTTTATCCATATATTTGTGAGCAAGGCTCCCATCACAATTCCTACGGCTGATATCACAAGATACCATGCGATATAAATCAAAGCTGTGGAATTGTAGTAAATAAATACTGATGGGATGAAAAGAATTCCGACAGCAAAGGGATATAGAAATCGTATCTTTTTATCAGATATAGCTCCCAGAGTAACTGACAGCAAAAATGTTGCCAGAATCAAAAGTACAACAAGATCCATTTCATCTCCCAGTCCAGCAAAAAGCGGGATAATATAGAATAATAGGGCCTGCAGCGTAAGTATGATTATTTCTTTTTGATAATGCTCGTTCATTATATTTATCTCAACGCAGCTAGGTACATCTCATAATAATCGTCCTGCCCGGTATGCTTAGGAGAATTTCGCCGTTGGTAATTCATAGCCGAGCTCTCTTGTTATGCTGCAAAATTCAGAAACACATGTAACCGGACAATTCCTTCAAAAATAGCTCGGACGTATTATAGCATCCTAAAGAGGCAAATCTCAACATCAAAGCTGTTTCAGGCAGCGTGATTAAATTATAGCTTCAGCAGATTTGGAAAAATCGGTTTCCCTGATTTTCCGCATAAGCATAAGGATAACAACCGCAAGTGAAAGAACGTCTGCGACCGGCTGCGCCCAGATAAGACCGTCCACTCCGATAATCGCTTTCATGATGAACACGGCAGGAATGAAAATGATGCCTTGACGGAAGATTGATGCGAGCAGTGCCGGTGTTGCCGCACCAATCGCCTGCAGAGTGTTCTGGCAAATTGCAAATGCACCAATCAGCCATGCGGTACTCATAAGGATTCTTGTGAAGTGTACTCCCGATTCGAGAGCTGTCATATCGGTCAGGAATATTCTGACAATAGGTTCTGCAAATATGTAACATAGTGCGGATATAACTGCACAGAATGCAAGTCCGAAC
>JAGHSD010000002.1 GCA_018066045.1 Candidatus Darwinimomas equi
GGAAAACTTATTTCAAAACGGTAAACAGACTGGAAACATGCAAAAGACAGGAGGGTAATAATGACTGAGTTTGATGAGAATTGCTGTCCTTTAAACATGCATCCGGAGGTAGTTCGTATACCTGTCAGGCGCATCCTGGAGAAAATAGATGCAATGGCGGACCGTGAGGAAACAGATTCAGCTGAAAAACTGATGAAATACTGGATATCGGAAGCTGAGGCAGGACATGATCCTAACGGTAAACTGAGTATGCTCAGCGAACAGATAGGATTCTACAGAAAGCATGGAAGAGAAAAGGAATGCATTGAAGCAATAGAAACCGCTTTACCTGTTCTTAAAGAACTTAAGCTTGATGAAACGGTATCCGGTGCGACAATAATGCTTAATGCGGCAACCGGATACAAAGCATTTGAAAAGCCGGAGGAGTCCATTTCGATATTCAGAAAAGTACAGTCTGTTTATGAGAATAACCTTGAGGCCGATGATCGCAGGATGGCCGGGCTTTATAATAACATGGCGCTGACACTTACGGACCTCAAGGAATACGATGAGGCTCAGGAGCTTTATGAAAAGGCACTGTCAGTCTTGAGTCAGAACAGGAATACCGAAACAGACATGGCTATTACATATCTTAATCTTGCAGATCTTGTTAACGACAGAATCGGAGCTGAAGCAGGAGGAAAACAGATAGAAGAATACATAGATAGAGCCGAATCACTTCTTGATACGGAAACATTGCCGCAGGATGGCTATTATGCATATGTGTGTGAGAAATGCGCGCCGGTATTTGACCATTACGGATATTTTCTGACAAAACAGAAACTTGAAAAGAGAGCAGGTAAGATCCGGCAGCAGATAAACCGGAAGCAGCCGCAGTGATAAGGAAAAGAACACGATGACACAAAGACTTATGTATATTACAGGAGAATGTCAGCAAAGGCCCATTGTATATGCTCTTCATGGCGAACAGGGAGCTGCTTGCGCTTGGAGAAACCAGAACATTATACGCTTCCAAATACTGCAATAAACGAACAGTATTTTACAGCTTTGTTCGGGGAGGAACCGGAGAGTATTATACCTTCAGAGAACAGGATATTTGAACTCTTATTGCAAAAGGCGTGAAACGCGGAAGTTCACCCGAATTAGGAGAAATCATTGATGGAATTGATTCGGCAAAAGGGATTGTTCTTGATTTTGCAAAAATAGAGTATGTATCCTCCGCCGGAATACGTCAGATCGTTGCGACGCACAGAAAAGCAAAAGAACTTGAAGCTGATTTTTCGGTAATCAATGTCAATCCGGAAGTTATGAGTGTAATAGCAATTACCGGACTTGATAAGAAGCTGAATATAAAAAGGGAGTATTGAAACGGACATGCGACTGCTGACCACTTCGGATTTCTGCAAAAAAGAATACGGGGAAAAGCTTTACAAGCTCAGTATTTCAGGCGGATTTACGTGTCCGAATCGCGACGGAAGATGCGGGATTCGCGGATGCATCTTCTGTTCAGAGGGCGGAAGCGGAGATTTTGCGGCACCCGCAGACATGCCGTTGGAGGAACAGATTGAGTATGCAAAAAACAAAGTGTCGGGAAAATTCACGGGTTCCCGCTATATTGCATATTTCCAGGCATATACCAATACGTACGCTCCGCTGAAAAAACTGAAGGAAACATACGATCCGCTTCTGGACAGAGAAGACATAAGAGTAATTTCGATTGCAACCCGTCCTGATTGTCTGCCTGAAGATGTGATAGAATATCTGTCAGAACTTAACCGTGTAAAACCGCTGTGGGTGGAATTAGGACTGCAGACGACAAAAGAAGAAAGCATAAAATATATACGGCGTGGATATCCGACAGAGGTGTATGATAGGGCAATCAGACGACTTAATGACGAAGGAATACATACTGTAACGCATATCATACTCGGACTTCCCGGAGAGACACGCGCAGATATGATAGAATCTGTCAGACATGCAGCCGGATGCGGAACTAAAGGAATCAAGCTTCAGCTTCTTCATGTACTGAAGAATACTGATCTTGCAGAAGACTATGCCAAAGGGTTATTTAAGACACTGGAGGAGGATGAATACTTTTCCGTTCTGAAGGATTGTCTGGCACAGCTTCCGGACGGAACGGTGATTCATCGACTGACAGGGGACGGACCAAAGAACCTGCTTATTGCACCTCTATGGTCTGCCAATAAAAAAGAGGTAATCAACAGAGTAAATGATTTGATCAACAAGAGAGGATTATTATGAAGCGTATTCAGATAATTGCAACTTCGGATATACACGGAATGTTTTTTCCGTACAGTTTAACTACTGGAAAGGACTTCAGAGAAGGATCAATGACATTCGTGTCGTATCTTCTGAAGAAACACAGAGAAGAAAATCCGGATCTTATTTACCTTGACTGCGGTGACAATGCCGAAGGAAATCTTGCCGAACTTTTTGTGAGCGGAACACGATCGCTTCCGACAATAGATGCCCTGAATTATATGAAGTGCGATGTCATGACATTGGGAAATCATGAATTCAATTTCCTTCCGGAAGACAGGGACAGAATGCGAAAGAAATTCAAAGGTACCATGTTATGCGGCAACCTGTTTGCCGACGGAGAAGATAACAGCTACCTCCCCGGATCAACAATTATCAAACGTGACGGCATAAAGATAGGAATCATCGGTATGACAACACCGATGGCCGGAGTATTCGAAGCGGGAAAACCGACTATAAAGGGATTTCATTTAGTAAATCCTCTCGAAGTAATCAGACAGGAAATCGACAGCCTCAGAAAGAAGAAAGCAGACTGCATAATCGGTCTGATCCATGAAGGCGTAAATGAAGAGAACGGAATATACGGAACCGGAATCAGAGATATCGCAGCGGAGTTCCCGGAATTTGACCTGATCATAGGCGGGCACGATCATAACCCGATTGAATGCGAAAGAGAAGGAGATGTTCTGCTGTGTCAGCCAAGTGCATATGCAAGAAATATTGCCATTGCGGATCTTTGCTTTGAGGAGACAGAGAAGGGATATGTTCTTGAGTCAAAAAGTCTCACACAGGAAGTATGTTATGAAGAGGAAGATACCGAGCTCAGAGAGCATCTGTCAAGATATGAAAAAAAGGCCCGTAAATTCATAGAATACCCGATAGGAAAACTGACAGGTGAATCACTGGAAACAGCTGCGAAGATCAAAGGCATCTCACCTTTCTATACCGGATCTGTTCCGGTAGCCAATCTTGTCGGTGAAGCCTGCATGTACTGTTCAGGTGCAGACTGTGTGGCACTGAATTTCGGAAACGAATATGCTTCACTGAAAAACGGAGATATCAGGCTGAAAGATGTGGTCGGAGTGTACGCGTATATGACCGGAACGATATCGGTATATGAACTGACCGGTGCACAGCTGAAAACATTCCTTGAGTGGACAGCAGCATTCTACAACACCATGCAGGATAATGACCTGATACCGAGTTTTGATGAAGCACGCGCAGGTTATAAATACCCGACTCTGTTCCACGTGCTCGGATTATGCTATGATATAGACATCACCCGCAAACCGGGCAGCAGAGTCACAAACATCCGGCTGATTAATAAAAACGAATACCGGAATCCGGAATACAATACCGACGGAACTCTGTCTTCATCTCCGGTAAGCGACGACTCGGTAATACATTTCGGAACCAATCCTTATTACATGCGTCAGTGGATTGCAGAAGGCGGATGCCTGGAGGGTCTCTCCCCGAAGGTTCTGTATTCGTCGAAAGAGCTTTATGCGGATATGGGTACGGTTCATATGATGGTTCTGTACTACATATGGACAGTCATGAAAAAACAGCTGGACGGAAATCTGTATCAGTATAAAGCATGGAGGATATTAACAAACGGAAATGAGAATACCGAAAAATACAGGAAGGCAGTTGAACTGATCAATGCCGGAAAACTGAGACTGTATTGTAACGAAAACGGTAATACAAATATTAAATCAATATCCGCAGACGATGTCGATGCAATCGAACGCCGCAGAGAAAGTGTCGTTCAGTGGAGACACTGGCTGCATGCCCATCCGGAGCTGAGTACGAAAGAGAAGGAAACATCGGCATTCATTAAGAAGACGCTTGAAGACATGGGACTTGAAGTCAGACAGTGTGAGAACTCCTACGGACTTACCGCCGTTATCGAAGGAACGGGTGAAGGAAAATGCCTGGCTCTCCGCGCTGATTTTGACGCGCTTCCTGTGACGGAAAAGACAGGACTTGAATTCTCATCGGTCAATGAAGGAGTAATGCACGCATGCGGACATGATATGCATACGGCGATACTGCTCGGAACTGCTGCAACATTATGTTTTTTGCGCAAAGAATTCAAAGGCAGGGTAAAACTGATCTTCCAGCCGGCAGAGGAAGTAAGCAGCATCAAGGGAGCAGCAGGAATGATAGAAGAAGGCTGCCTGGAAAACCCAAGGGTGGATGCTATCATAGGCGAACATATGTGGCCGGAACTTGAGGCCGGACAAATAGGTATAAAAAAGGGAGTGCTGACAGCTGCGACAGACCGGATAGTAATAACCGTATCCGGGAAAGCAGCACATGGAGGATTATGTCCTCAGAACGGAGTCGATGCTGTTCTGATTGCGTCCAGCATAGTTGTTGCACTGCAGAGCATCGCATCCAGAAATGCGGGACCGTTTGATAATTTCGTATTATCCATCGGACAGATATCCGGAGGAACCGCATATAACATAGTTGCAGATCAGGTGGTTCTTACAGGTACGATGCGTACGGTCAACGAGAACCTCAGAAAAACCGCAAAGAGAAGACTGGAAAGAATATGTCATGCTATAGCAACATCAATGGGAGGATCATGCAGAGTTGACTATAACGGTTCTTATGAGATGATTATAAATGACGGGAATATGTGTGATACGGTAATAAAAGCTGTTGAAGGCATGAACGGTGAAGCAGAAGCTGTCAGACTTAAGAATCCGTCGATGATAGGTGAAGACTTCTCACTGTATGCACAGACCGTTCCTGCATGTATGTACTGCTTCGGAACACGCATGGGAGATTCTGATACAAGCACGCTTCACCAGAACACATTTGCTCCTTCGGATGAATTGCTTGAAAAGGGAGTGGATGTAATGACAGAGATTGCAATGAAATATTTAAATGAAAGAGGTTGAAACCATGAATAAAAAACTTGAACCGCTTTTTACTCCTTGGAAGATAGGAAATGTTGAGATCAAGAACAGATTTGTTCTTACATCGATGGGAGGAACCAATCTTTTCGGATGGATGGAAATTAACCATTTTGATAAAGAGGGTGCAAACTTTATAATGAATGTTGCAAAGAACAATTGCGGACTTGTACTCCCGGGATGCCAGCCGGTATATAATCCGATGTTCGGACAGTGGCTCTATAAAAAAGACAGCATGTTCAGAGATTTAGCGGCATGGATGCCGGAATTTCACAAAACAGGAGCAAAGCTTTTTATTCAGCTTACCGCAGGATTCGGAAGATCATTTACGATCAGCCCGATGATGGAGAAGCTGTATACCAGTCCGGTTCTCAGAGTACTGTCAAAACCGTTTATGGATTTAGATAAGATCACTGCTACGGCAAGCCCGACACCCAACAGATGGTCGGATAAAGTACCGTCAAGAGCACTAACCGTTGAAGAGATCCATGAATATGTTGAAGCATTTGCGAAAACCGCAAAGAAACTTCAGGAGGCAGGAGTTGACGGCGTGGAAGTTCATGCCGTTCATGAAGGATATTTGCTGGATCAGTTTACTCTCGGATATGTGAACAGCCGTACTGATGAATACGGGGGTTCATTCGAAAACAGATACCGTTTTGCAGTGGAGATCGTTCAGGCGATAAAGAAAGCATGCGGAAAGGATTTTCCAGTTTCACTCAGATACAGTGTAATATCCAAGACAAAAGGTTTCAGACAGGGTGCACTTCCCGATGAAGAATATAACGAGGTCGGAAGGAATCTGGAAGAATCCGAACGTGCGGCAAAATATCTGCAGGATGCGGGATATGACATGCTGAACTGTGACAACGGAACATATGATGCATGGTACTGGGCACATCCGCCTATCTATATGCCGGACAACTGCAACCTTGCGGATGTCGAGCACATCAGAAAGTTTGTGGATATACCTGTAGTATGTGCAGGCAAACTTGAACCGGAGGCAGCTGCAGAATCTGTTGCCGCCGGAAAGATCGACGGAGCCGGATTTGCAAGAAGATTTCTTGCGGATACGGAATGGATCACAAAACTTATTGAGAATAAGGATGAAGATATTAGACCATGCATACTCTGCCATAACGGTTGTTTCAATATGTGTCATTATGAAGGTGTGCCGAATGATCAGTCACTGCATGACAGCCTTCATCTGGCCCGTTGTGCTGTCAATGCGGAAACCATGCAGACAGACAGGCATTTTATCAAACAGACCTCTTCATCGAAGAAAGTTATCATCATCGGAGGCGGCATAGGCGGAATGGAAGCAGCGAGAGTTCTGAAACTGCGCGGACATGAGCCGGTGATATACGAGAAGAGTGATAAGTTGGGCGGTACGTTCATTCCGGCAAGTGCGGAGTCATACAAGGGAAAACTCAGAGACCTCCTTGCATGGTATCGCAGACAGATGGATGAGATGAACATCGAGATCCACCTGAATGAAAAGGTTAATAATCTTTCGAAATTCAACGGACAGGAAGTAATCATAGCAACAGGTTCGAAAGCGAGAGTTCTTAAGTCAATTCCGGGATACGAGAAGATGACGGAGGCCTGCGAGTTCCTTAACGGAAAAGAGGTCGGTCAGAGAGTTGCTGTTGTAGGCGGCGGACTGACAGGCTGCGAGATCGCATATGAACTCTGCCTTGCAGGAAAAGATGTTACCATCGTTGAGATGAAGAATGATCTTGTTGCACAGACAGGTGTGTGCCTGGCAAACAGTTCGTATCTGAGAGAATACTTTGCACTTCATAAAGTTCCGGTATATCTCAATACAACATTAAAAGAAGTAAAGGACGCAAGTATCATATGTAAGAATGCGGGCGGAGAGATCGAGATACCGTGCGATTCGGTAATCAGTTCTGCCGGATATATTCCGACACCTCTTGCACAGGAGAGCGGAAAGGTCCACCTGGTAGGAGACTGCAGGGAAATTGGAAATCTCCGTTCGGTAATATGGAGAGCATACGAGGTGGCAATGAACATCTGATAACAGATTACAAATACGAAAGGAATGAAAAGCATGAAACTTACGGAAGAACAGCAGGCAATACTTGACGGAAGTCAGGGAGAGACTCTGGCCAAAGTAATGGAAACCATGGTTCGTTACGGTGAATTGTTCGGTGCGGATTCGATGGAAAAAATAACAGGCAATTACAATCACCTGGTTACATCATTCGGACTTAAAGCATTGAAGCCGGTATATGATCTTTTGGATCAGCTTATCGAAGCGGGTGTAGTTTCAAAACAGAAATTCTCCGCAGATCCGCGTCCGATGGATAAGAATGTTCCGTCAAACTTTATTCAGAATTTTGTTTTCAACAACTTCATGTATACAAGACAGAATGAGTATGAGGAACAGCTAAGAAAGCTGGGACTTATGGACAGGGACGCTTTTACCCGCACATGCTATATGGATGAAGTCGGCAATACACCGAAAAAGGGAGAGGTTCTTTCCTGGTCGGAATCTTCTGCAGTCGTATACGCAAACTCAGTTTTAGGTGCACGATGCAACAGAAACTCAGGCATTATTGATGTCATGGGATCTATCGTAGGATATGTGCCGCGATTTGGATTCCTTACAGATGAAGGAAGAAAAGCAAAATGGATCGTTGAGATCAGAACTTCAAAAAAACCGGAAGCACAGCTTTTAGGATCCGCAGTCGGCATGAAAGTCATGGAAGATGTTCCATACATAGTAGGACTTGATAAATGGCTTGACGGAAAATTAGATGATAATGCAAAGACATATCTGAAAGATTTCGGTGCGGCTACCGCATCAAACGGAGCAGTGGGACTATATCATGTAGAAGGTATCACACCGGAAGCGGTTGAACAGGGAAGAGCACTTATCGGAGAAGGCGCAAAAACATATGTAATCGATGATGCAGAACTGCAGAGAGTATATGATAGTTATCCTGTAATATGGAAAAACAAAGATGCCAGACCGAAACTCTGTTTTATGGGATGTCCGCATATGAGCCTTGAACAGCTGAAGAGCTGGACCGGGAAACTTGAAAACGGACTGAAGGAATCAGGCAATGCAAAAGTTCTTGTTTCGACTGTGTTCACAGCTTCGCCGGGAGTAATAAAAGAATTCAGAAAGACAGACTATGCTGCAAGGCTGGAAAAGACAGGTGTCATACTGTCATACATCTGTCCGCTTATGTATATGAATAATCCTCTCAGTGAGAAGATGCCTGTCATCACATCTTCCAATAAGCTTCGTACGTATACGAGTGCAAGATACTATACGGATGATGAGATCTTAAATCAGCTTACGAAAGGAGAATGAAGAGATGAAGACATTTAAAGGAAGAGTGGTATCTAAAGGAAATGTCAGCGCTCCGGCACTTGTATCTCATGAAGGACTCAATACACTTGCATCTTTTCAGAAAGCACTCCAGTTCGGGGATAAAAAAGCAACCTGCGGAGATCAGAACAATAAAGATCTGTACGGGAAACAGATGGCAGGAAAAGCACTTTGTCTTCCGAGAACTATAGGATCGACAACAGGAGGACTGGTTCTGTACTGTGCAGCATCCATGCACCGTCAGCCTGCCTGCATGCTGTTTTCGGAACCGATAGATTCCCTTGCGGCTGCGGGCGCAATACTGGCAGATGTATGGCTCAGGGATGTCACCATGCCGGTAATCGATTCGCTCGGTGAAGCTTTTTTAGCATATGTAAAAGATGATATGAAGATCACAATAAAAGAAGACGGTACGGTTGAAGTAGAATAAACAGGTTCGGAAAGGAAAATTCATGACTGTGCAAAAGATAAACAAATACATAGATCATACATTGCTTAAAGCGGATGCAGCTCCTGAACAGATAAAAAAGCTTTGTGAAGAAGCAAAGCAGTATGATTTCGCATCTGTGTGCGTAAATACATGTTATGTTCCGCTATGTGCAGAACAGCTGAAGGATACGGATGTGAAGGTATGCTGCGTAGTAGGATTTCCGCTCGGTGCTATGAGTACCGAAGCAAAAGCATACGAGACAGAATGGGCCGTAAAACACGGAGCAGATGAAGTTGATATGGTAATCAATATCGGAATGACCAAGGCAGCAGACTGGGATTATGTAAGAGATGATATCAGGGCTGTAGCTGCGGCATCGGGCAATGCGCTGGTCAAAGTAATCATAGAGACATGCCTGCTGACTGATGACGAAAAAGTAAAGGTCTGCACTCTGTGCAAAGAAGCAGGTGCCGATTTTGTAAAGACATCGACCGGGTTTTCAACAGGCGGTGCAACCGTGGAAGATGTCAGACTGATGCGCCGGACGGCAGGACCGGATATGGGTGTGAAAGCAGCAGGAGGAATACATACCCGCGAAGAAGCGAAAGCAATGATAGAGGCGGGAGCCGACAGAATAGGTGCCAGTTCCGGAATAAAGATAGTGGAAGTGTAATCAATCCGGAACATATGTTTTGTTCGGTTTTGATAATATCAGCCGGCGGATCCGGACTTTAATCCGGTCAGTTCATCTTCGGTGAGTTCGCGGTACTCGCCTGGTTTTAAATCCGGGTCGAGTGTGAGGCTTCCCATGGAGATGCGTTTGAGCGTGAGGACTTCATTGCCGACTGCCTCAAACATTCTTTTTACCTGATGGAAACGACCTTCGTGTATAGTGATATACACGGAGGTTTTGTTTATTTCAGAAACCGAAGCCGGGCGGGTCGGAGTATCATCACCGATGTCTACGCCGGCTTCAAGTTTTGTTATGTCTTCCGGGGACAGTTCGCGGCGCAGGCCGACCAGATATGTTTTATTTACATGCTTTGACGGAGAGAGCAGGCTGTGTGCCAGTACGCCGTCGTCCGTAATAAGAAGCAGACCTTCGGTGTCGCGGTCAAGACGGCCGACGGGGAAGAGACTGCGGTGTTTTTCTTCGCTGATGAGATCGACTACGCATCTTTCGTCGGGATTTCTCAGATCGGCACGGCTTGCGGAAATGATGCCCTTCGGTTTGTTGAGCATGAAGTAGACATTCTTTTTATAGATGACGGGTTTTCCGTCAAACATGACAGCGGTACGGTTTTCGTCTATCTTAAAAGAGGGGTCTTTGCACACGACTCCGTCTGCCGTTATACGGCTTTTCTGTATCAGTTTTTTGACATCACTGCGGGAACCGAGTCCGACAGTGCATAGAAAGCGATCAAGTCTCATATGTATACTCGCCTTACGTCAGCATTTGACAGAAATTATTTATGATAGGGCTCGTGATTCATGATGCGGTAGCCGCGGTATATCTGCTCGAGCAGTATCATGCGCATGAGCTGGTGCGGGAAGGTCATGGCCGAAAAGCTGATGAGGTCATCTGCTCTGGACAGAACGGCCGGAGCGAGTCCGAGCGAGCCGCCGATGACGAAGACCAGATTGCCTTTGGAGCGGATCTGGGCCTGCGAGAGGTAGCGGGAGAATTCTTCGGAACTGTACGGCTTTCCGTTTATCGCAAGGGCGCAGA
>JAGHSD010000154.1 GCA_018066045.1 Candidatus Darwinimomas equi
AAGTCATCCGCTGCAGAATGCCGACCTACTTCCCGGACAGTGTAAAAGGTATGGTTATGAGGGCTGCATATCAGCACTCAATACGCAATACTGAAAAGTTATCTGATGCAGTTGAATGGACTGATATTTTTCAGAAGGGAAAACTTGCCCGCAAACTTGGAAAAAAGCTTGCAGAACACCTATCCAAATCAGATGATACCGCTGCAGTCATGTACACAGGGGGAACAACAGGAATCCCGAAAGGAGTGCTTCTTTCAAACAAAGCAATCAACTACAATACAGCAACGCTGATAAACAGTCTCTTTCACGGAAATGTGCCAAAACCCGGAACATCATTTCTCGGCGTTTTGCCGGTCTTTCACGCATTCGGTTTCGGCGTTGTCATTCATCAGCCGCTTGCAGGCGGCATGAGGCTTGTACTTGTTCCCAAGTTTGAGCCGAAATCATGCGCAAAACTGATTCATCGTGAGCAGATTTACGCAGTGGTGGGTGTTCCTGCCATGTTTGAAAAGATGTACCCATACCTTAGAAACAAAGACTTGTCATACATTAATATCATCGGCTCCGGCGGAGACCTTGTATCTCATGACTTAATTGAAAAGTATAATGCAATTCTTCCATCCACTGTCTTCAGACTTGGCTACGGACTTACCGAAGCTGCAGGCTGCTGTCTTTTTACTGAAGAAGGCGATTGCCGTCTTGAACAGGGAACGGTGGGCATGCCTATGGGAAATACCGAAATCTGCCTTGTAGAACCCGGAACAACAACGACAATCCCGGACTCTGAGGAAGGTGAGTTATGTATCAGAAACAGTTCACTTATGACCGGCTACTTTAAGAACAAAAAAGCAACAGCAGCTGTTCTTAGAAAACATGCGGATGGAAACATCTGGCTGCATACCGGAGATATGGCAGCCATACATAAAAACCGGAATGTTCTTTTCCGTTCACGATATAAAAGAATGGTGAAAGTAAACGGATTCAATGTGTACCCGTCGGTGATAGAAGATACTATGTCTTCCTGTCCTGCCATCCGGGAAGTCTGTGCAAGAGGAATTCCCTGGGATGAGAGTTCACGCATCAAACTCTATGTTACCTTAACCGACTCAGGTATGAATCCTGATACAGCCGTTGAAGAAATCAAGGAGTATGCATACCAGCACTTAAACCGCTGGAGCTGCCCGAAAGAAGTCAAAATCATTGCTGAAATGCCCAGAACAAAAATGAATAAAATAGATTATCAGGCTCTCGAAAACGAGATGGCAGAGGAATAAAGAAATGCATCATCTCTCATCAGGATATCTGAAAAAAATCAAACCATATCTCACAAGTCTGAGTAATGCAGAATATGAAAAATTCATCACCGACCTTGATGATGCGATAGTGTATCTTGAAAAACATCTGGGAAAGAATCCGAAGATGACTAGATGGATTGTTCAAAGTATCGGTCATTACATTTACAGCAACTCTAAAGAGAACTTCTATGTGGATTATCAGAAGATTTCTCTTACTGATGATATTACCTACTGGTGTTTTCAGGCGCCTGCAGGGGGCTGTGTGCACCTCTTTCAGACGCCGCAGGGAAAACTTTTGATTGACTGCGGCTATAGCGCAAATTATGATGACTGGTACAGAATCCTCTTAGAATTTAATCTGGGAGATTTTTCTGACACACGCCGTCTTTTAAT
>JAGHSD010000043.1 GCA_018066045.1 Candidatus Darwinimomas equi
AAATCACACCGGATGACAGATTTGCTTCTGCTCTGCCGATAGATCACATTTTATGTATTATCATAAATATTCTGACACCGTTTGTTTCCGGGGCGGCTGTATGTATTTCACGCGATAAGCATACAAAGAATATTCTTGACGTGATTCACAGAGAGCATTGTACGGTTTTGTGCGGAGTTCCGACTCTGTATCATGCGCTTATAAGCAGAGATGATTTTTCATCGTATGATGTATCGTCTCTGAGAATCGGTTTTACGGGCGGTGCGGCAATCAGTGCCAAGCTCCACTCTGACATAGAGCGTATGCTTGGTATCATGCTGATCTCAACACTCGGTCAGACTGAAACCACCGGTGGATTCACTATGTGGGACAGATCAGAGACTGCAGAGGAAAGATGTTTATCTGTCGGGGTACCTTCTTACAATGTTCAGATAAAGCTTGTTAACGGTGAAATCTGTGTTAAAGGATATCTTGTATCAGAAGGTTATCTTAAGCAGGAGGAAGAGACTGCAAAGCTGATTGACAGCGATGGCTGGCTGCATACCGGCGATCTGGGAACATTTGACCGGAAGGGTCTTCTGTATGTTACCGGAAGAAGCAAGGATATTATTATCAGGGGCGGTGAAAATATCTCTGCAAATCAGGTCGCAGGTATTATAGAAGAGTGTCCGGGTGTAAGTATGTGCAAGGTTATCGGAGTACCGGATGAACACCGTGGTGAGGAAATCTGTGCATGTGTCATCAGAAAGGATGATAAACTTACGGCTGTGCAGATAAGAGATTATGTTAAATCGCATCTGGAGTATTTTAAGGTGCCGGCTTATGTGGTTTTCTTTAAAGAATTCCCTATGACGGATAACGGAAAGATAAACAGTAATAAACTTAAAGAAATCGTTTTGGAAAGATTAAATGGCGTAGGCCTTTAACTACTATATTAAAATTAATTTGGAGGATTACTATGGGTGACTTTAAACTGCCACTTGAAGGACTTAAGGTCGTAGAACTTTCAAGCTTTATTTCAGTTGCTACAACCGGACGTTTCTTCGCGAATCTCGGAGCCGATGTTATCAAGGTTGAAGCTGAGAAAGGTGACCCCGAGCGTTACGGAGCTGTTGGTGAGAATATCAGCTCGGATCCGCTTGAGAACACCACATGGGAGCTTGAAAACGGTAACAAGAGAGGTTTGTCAATCAATCTTAAGAGCGAAAAAGGTATGGAAATCATGATGAAGCTGCTTGGTTCAGCCGACATTTTCATCACAAACAACAGACCTCAGGCTCTGAAGAAACTCGGGCTTGCATATGAGGATATCAAAGACAAATTCCCGAAACTTGTTTACGGTATCGTTACCGGCTACGGTGAGAGAGGCCCTATCGCTTCTGTTCCCGGATTTGATCTGACAGCTTTCTTCTCAAGAGGCGGTTATGTTAACACAATGCGTCAGAAAGACGGTCTTGCTTTCAATATGGTCCCCGGTCTCGGTGATCATAATGTAGGACTCAACCTTGCCGCAGCATGTATGGCAGCTCTCTGGAAGGCTCAGAAGACAGGCGTAGGAGATAAGGTTGAAACATCTCTTTATGAGACAGCAGTATTCAATATGAGTATGAATGTATGTGCTGCTCAGTATCCGGAGATCGGTATGCATTTCCCGATCAATGCATATGATAACTATAATCCCTGCAACTCTTCATTCCGTACAAAGGATGATAAGTTTATTCAGATGTGTTTCCCGCAGTACAATCTCTATTTCCAGAGATTTATCACAGCACTTGGACATCCGGAGATGGCAGAGGATCCTAAGTATTTCCCGCAGGAGAATATGCTTGCCAACGGCCTGAACAGAGAAGTATATGATATCGTTACGGAGTCTTTCAAGACAAAGACAGCAGCTGAATGGGAAGAGGAACTTACCAAGGCCGACGTACCGTTCGCAAGATGCTATGCGCTTGAAGAGATTATCGAGGATGAGCAGGCATGGGCAAACAGCATTTTCGTAAAGCATACGTTCAGAAACGGAAATGAGAAATTCCTGGTTAACCATCCGTATCGATTCGAGTCATTCGGAGAGAGCCGCGTATGGGATAACAGAAGAGCACCTGACATCGGTGAGCATACGCCTCAGATCATGAAGGAACTGGGATATTCAGATGATGAAATCAAGTCTGCTATGGATGAAAAAGTGGCATTTCAGTTTATAAAAGCATAAATAGTAGATTTTTGGTTTGTTTTGTGTTTTAATATTGTTAGTTATTTAACTAACCATCAATTTTTAGGAGGGAAAACAGATGAACGTTATGGGTATTGTATTTATTCTTCTAAGTCTTGCAATTCTTATGTTCCTTTGCTTTAAGGGTGTTCCGATTTTCTTTTCGGCACTTATTGCAGGTATATTCCTTACAATAACGGCAGGCCTTAATCCAATAGAGCAGATGACTACAACTTATGTTGCAGGTCTTGCGGGGTATGTACAGTCATTCTTCTTTATTTTCATTTTAGGTGCAATTTACGGCAAGATTGTAGATATATCAGGAGCCGCTGATTCTATCGCCAACGGAATTGTAAATAAGTGCGGCGAGAGAGCCATTATTCCTGCACTTCTTCTTGCGTGTGGTGTTATGGCGTATGGCGGTATATCGGTTTTCGTATGTCTCTTTACTGTATATCCAATCATGATATCTATGTTTAAGAAAGGTGATATTTCAAGAACACTTATTCCGGTTGTATATCTTTCAGGTGCAGGTACATTTGCCTGCATGATGCCGGGTTCTCCACAGATTCAGAACCTTATGCCGGGAGAAATTCTTGGAACACCTCCAACAGCATCACTTGTTCCTGGACTTATTACAGGTTTCCTTGAGCTTGCTCTTGTATTTATTTTTATAATGTGGTGGGCAAAGAGATGCAAAGAAAAAGGTATGCATTTTGAAATGACAGCTAAGGATGAGCTGGTTCTTCAGGCAAAAGCCGGAAAGAAAGTTCCTCCGTTCCTTCTTTCAATTCTTCCGCTTATTATTCTTCTTGTTACTCTTAATGTATTTAAGCTTCCACCAGAAGTTGCACTTCTTTGCGGATGTGTTGCAGGCCTTATTTGTTTTGTAAAGTATATTGATTGGAAAAAGATATGGTCAAATCTTGGTGATGGATTTAAGGATGGTACAATGCCTCTCCTTAATACTGCAGCTATTGTTGGCTTCGGTGGTCTCGTTAAGGTTGCTCCTGCATTCCAGACAATTATTGAGAAAGTTACAAGTATGCAGGGAAATCCGCTGATTGCAGCTGCAATTGCAGTAACTGTTATGTCAGGTGTTTGTGCTTCCGGTTCAGGCGGACTTGGAATTGCACTTCCGATAGTAAAGGATGCATTTGGTTCTGTTGTTAATCTTGAAGCTCTTCATAGGGTATCAACAATTTCATGTCTTACTCTTGATTCACTTCCAAACAACGGACTTCTTATCACAACACTTAATGTCAGTGAAACAACACATAAGAATGCATACTTCCCGGTATTTATTACAACAGTTATAGTTCCGTTTATTGCTACCGCTTTCTATATTGCACTTTGTGCGGTAATGGGAATTTGTTAATTCGGAGGGCATAAATGAGAATTGTTTTTCCTGAGGTTCATCCTAAGATTCAGGGACTGAATGAAGTTCAAATCCCTAAAATGGTAAAAATCCGACAGGTATATGATTCACAGAAGGTTGAAGATGTCGCTGCTGAAGTTAGACTTCAGATGGAGAAGGTAGAGAACCGTGACAGTTATAAAGGCAAAAGCATTTGTGTTACGGCAGGAAGCCGGGGAATTCCATATATTGACATTATCGTGAGGACCATATGTGATGTTCTGAAGGAGTGGGGTGCAGAACCATTTATCATTCCATCTATGGGAAGTCATGGTGGAGCCACTGCCGAAGGACAGATAGAAATGCTTGCCGGGTATAATATTACAGAAGAAACCATGGGAGTACCAATCAAATCATCTATGGATGTAGTTCAGTATGACGAGCTTGATGGAATTCCGCTTTATTGCGATAAGTATGCTTATGAATCTGACGGAATAGTGATTTTTAATAAAGTTAAGCCTCATACCGATTTCCGAGGTTCACATGAAAGTGGATTAGCAAAAATGATTGCAATTGGTATAGCAAAGCATAAAGGAGCGGCAATGTTTCATTCATTCGGGTTCCATCGCTTTGCCGAACTGATCCCACCGGTTGCAGAAAAGTTCCTTGAAAAATGTCCGTTTGCTTTTGGCGTTGGTGTTGTCCAGAATGCATATGATGATATATGTGAGATTGCAGTCTGCAATAAGAATGATTTTATGGAAACGGATGCAAGGTTACTTGAAAGTGCAAAGGAGAAGATAGCCAAATTCCTCTTTGATCATATCGATCTTCTTATTATTGATGAGATAGGAAAAAATCTAAGTGGTAATGGACATGATCCAAATGTTACGGGTAGAAATCTTCAGGATACTTTTAAGGGAACACTTGATTTAAAGAAGCTTTTCATCAGAGGACTTACTCCGGAAGCACATCACAACGGAGCCGGTCTTGGCTCAGCAGATGTTACAACACGTAAGTGTCTTAATGATGTAGATTGGGAAGTAACATGGACTAATGCTCTTACAACAGGAATTATGACAGCGGTACGGATCCCGTTTTATACAAATACGGAGTTGGATGCTGTCAGAACCTGCTTAAAGACGCTGTACTCTACAGATCCTTTGAAGGCCAGAATAGTACATATTAAGAATACTCAGAGTATGTACGATATTGAAGTTTCTGAGGCGTTATATGAAGATATCAAAAATTCCCCGGGTATTGAGTATGTAAAAGGACCTTATCCTGTAGAGTTTGATGAGAATGGTGATATGAAATAAGTATTGACATTATTTAATACCATCTTGAATTATTTCGATGCTATATCATATGATACTATTTGAAGATTTACTATGATATAATAGGTGCGGAGTTTTCCGCACCTTTTTAAATTCATATAATCGGAGGTTATGATGATTTCTTTAGGAATTGATATAGGATCGACTACATCCAAAGCAGTTCTTATGGATGAAAACAAGAATATTATCGGGAAGAATCTCGTTGTTGCAGGAATCGGAACAGATGGTCCGAGCATGGTTATTGATGAGCTTTTCAAAGAATGCGGTATAACAGATCAGGATATAAACAGAACTACTGCGACAGGATACGGACGGCTGAAATATGAGAAAGCAGATGATCAGGTTTCCGAACTAACCTGTCACGGACTCGGTACACACTTCCTGCTTCCTTCCGCAAGAACTGTAATTGATATCGGAGGACAGGACGTTAAAGTACTTTCACTGGATGAAAACGGACATATGCTTAATTTTATTATGAATGATAAGTGTGCGGCCGGAACCGGACGTTTCCTTGATGTTATGGCAGGAATACTCCAGATGAAAGTTGATGAACTCGGTCCGCATGCGTTAAAAGCTGAAAAACCGGCATCAATATCAAGTACCTGTACGGTTTTTGCAGAATCGGAAGTCATTTCACAGTTAGCTAACGGTGCTGACAGGGATGAAGTTATAGCAGGAATATGTGAATCTGTAGCAAACAAGACAGCTGCCCTTGCAAAGCGTATAACGATTAAACCGGATATTGCAATTAGCGGAGGAGTGGCAAAGAATACAGGCGTGGTTTATTTTCTTGAAAGAAACCTTGGAACTGAAATACTTCATTCTGAAGATGCCCAGTATGCCGGTGCAATCGGTGCAGCAATATATGGAGTGAAAAACATCAGATGATAGAAGAGGTTTACAAGAAGATATTCAGGATAGAAGTCACACTTCCTGATTCACCCCTGAAGACACTAAATGCATACCTGATAAAAGGAAATAACGGAGACTATCTGATTGACACCGGATACAGAGTAAAAGAATGTGTTCAATGTCTCGACAGCTCTCTTGATGAACTTGAATGTGACAGGGAAAGGCTGAATGTTATTCTTACTCATATGCATAGTGATCATTCCGGACTGGTTGATGTTGTATGCGGAAAAAACGGACATGTTTATCTGAGTGAGACAGATCATGCTTACGGAAAAAAATATATTGACGGAATTCTGCGAAAGCTGACCATCGAGCGTATGCTTGAAAGCGGGATCAGAGAATGTGAGATTCTGTCAGATGATTCGCAGGAAGCACAGGCAGGTGATTTTTTTGATTCAAGATTTGTTGATTTATGTGACGGAGATAAGATAAATACCGGAGAGTATATCCTGCAGGCCATACATACACCGGGCCATACGCCGGGACATATGACATATTATAT
>JAGHSD010000124.1 GCA_018066045.1 Candidatus Darwinimomas equi
AAGCTTGATATCAATAATTAAAAATAAATCATTTAAATTAACTCGGACAGATTTGTTGAATGATAAAGCAGAAATACTGTTTGGCGATACAGAGATTCACAAGCAATCATATAATATGTGTTTTACAGGAGAGAAGGAATATATCTCTATGTGGGCGATGTATGGAAAAGCTAGCGGAATTAAACTGCGCTTGGATTTTCCACAAGAAGAATTTACAAGGGATATTACAGGGGATTGCTTTTATGAAAATGAATTTCCCAAAATCAATTATGTTAAATTGTGGAATGTCCCACAGATGGAGGCGTTCTCTCTGCTAAGCGTTGCATATCTTGATAAAGAAAGTAAAACTCTAAAACATAATGGAGGACCGTTTGTTAATTTGAAATATACAGATTATATTGAAGGAAGTTTAACAGGATATGTTAAGTATGATGCATGGGAATTTGAAAAAGAAATAAGATTAAGGACTTTATACAGCACTGGAGATAGAAAACAACCAAAGTCTATATTTTTAAAAATCAATCAGAATTTGATAAATCAATTTCATATTACATTTAGTCCATGGTTGTCTAAGGAAATGCAGGATGAAATTAGAAAATGTTTGGATTCATTAGCTGGATCGAAATTATCATATGATGAAAGCGTGCACTGTGGAGAAATCAATGAAATGTAGAATAATATGGTTGTTTTTCTTCAAATTTTTCTTATGAAAAACTTGAACAGTATTGGTTGGACCTGTTATTACCTTTCGATTTTCACATATAAGGAGATGGTACAGAAGATTATGTCAATGAATAATCACATAACGAATACTAAACTAACAGCGCTTTTTCTACAGTCAGCAGTAGAGGATTCTCTTGCTGATTATCAAAAGTCGCTGGTTAATAAAGCATCTATTCACTGGGATGCTATTATCATAACCGCTTCAAATAGGTCACAGGCTTATGGTTATGAGAAGCAAGTAGAATACAGAAAGAGTTTAGGTTTGATACCGGATAGTACAGATATCATCATCGTTCCGGATGAGGGAGATGTGCGTGTCGGCTCCGGTGGGTCTACGCTTTCGGTTATACGTGAATTAAGACGCCGATATGGTTCACTGGAGAATCGGCGCTTTCTTTGCATACACGCGGGTGGATCTTCTCAGCGCTGTCCGCAGTACAGTGCGTTGGGCAAGCTTTTCAGTCCGATTCCGGCGACGATTGAGGGACGCCCGGCTACACTTTTTGACATGTTCCTGCTTACTATGGCATCTGTTCCGGGACGCATGAAGGATGGAATGATGCTGCTTAGCGGTGATGTTATCCTGTTGCAGAATCCCTTGATGATAGAGCTTTCAACTGCTGATTCTGCCATCATTACCTTTAAAGAAGATGTCAATACCGGTAAAAATCACGGCGTCTGCTTACGCAATGAAAACACCGGTAATGTAAAAGAGTTTTTGCATAAGCTGTCGATTGAAAACCTGACAGAAAAGGGAGCAGTAGATGAGCGCGGCAATTGCAATATTGATACCGGAGCAGTATATCTTGGCGTAGATGTTCTTGAAAAGCTTTATTCTCTGATTGATACTGAAGAAAAGTATTATGACATGGTTAATGATAAGGTTCGTCTGAGCCTTTATGGTGATATCAATTATGTACTCTCAGAAGAGGCAACTCTTGAGACTCTTCAAATGCAGGCACCGGAGGGCGAATTCTGTGCTGAACTGACAGAAGCAAGAGAAAAGCTGTGGGATGCCATAGGTTCTTATTCGATGCGCTGCCTGACACTTAGTCCGGCGAAGTTTGTTCATTTTGGATCGATTCCTGAGATTCTGAAACTTATGGATTCCGGAGTGAAAGAGTATGAGCCGCTTGGATGGAAGAAACAGATAAGTTCCTCTATAGACGAGACATTCGTTGCAGGATATAATGCTGTCTTATCATCTGATGCAAATATCGGCACAGGATGTTATCTGGAAGTATCTTATGTACATTCCGGTGCTGTTATTGGAAACAACTGCCTTCTTTCTTTCATCGATATCCACAGCGGAGAAGTCGTTCCGGATAATCTTCTCGTTCATGGTTTAAAACAGAATAACGGAAAGTTTGTATGCCGTATTATGAATGTGAATGATAATCCGAAGAAGAGCAGTGTATTCGGTAAGGGACTTGATGATATCATAGCTGAACTCGGCATAGCGCCTTCGGATATGTGGGATGATAATGATACCCATACTTTGTGGAATGCGCAGCTGTATCCGGAATGTGACTGTATCCGGGATGCTGTGAGAGCATCTTTATCTGTTTACGATATGATCATAACCGGAGATAATTCATTAGTGAATTCCTGGATTTCTTCCCCACGAAAGTCATTATGTTCAGGTTTTAACGATGCTGATCCGCAGGCCATCATTGACTGGAACCTGCGAATGGAAGATCTGGTTAAGATGGACGAGATTAAGAAGTTGATTACGACAGGTCAGCCGGCACGCGATGCGGTGAAGATTCTGAACAGTGATCATCTGACGAAAATACAGGTTAACTGGCTTGAAAATGAGCTGGAGAAGCTTGATACAAGTAAGTTATCCGACTTCTCATATGCTATGAGACTTTATTATTATCTCGGTATCGGACTTGGTGATGAGAAGTATACAGGTAAATGTTTCAAACTTATAGCTGATACTGTTCTTGACTCGACTTTCAGGAATCTGTCTTATAATGAATCTGCTAAGATCGTTCATGACGAGACTGTAATACAGCTTCCGCTTCGCACCAACTGGGGTGGAGGATGGTCGGATACCTGTCCGCATTGTCTTGAAAATGGCGGTATGGTTTTGAATGCTGCAATCAAGTGGGCCGGAGAGTATCCGGTGGAAGTGCGGCTTGTAAAGATACCGGAAAAGAAGATTGTTTTCATCAGTAATGATATGGGTGTTCACGGAGAGTTTACTGATATAGTAGAGCTCCAGAAAACCGGTGACCCCTACGATTCCTTTGCATTGCAGAAGGCATGTCTGCTTGCCTGCGGTATCATTCCCAAAGATGGAGGAGATTTAAGCAAGATTCTCAATCGTCTCGGCGGTGGCTTTGAGATGCATTCTGAGGTTATCAATGTGCCGAAGGGAAGCGGACTTGGAACAAGTTCGATTCTTTCCGCAGCTGCTGTAAAGGCTATGCTGACATTCTGCGGGATACCTTATACGGATGATACATTGTACGCAACTGTACTTGCTATGGAACAGATTATGTCGACCGGAGGAGGCTGGCAGGATCAGGTCGGAGGAGTGACACCGGGAATCAAGTTTATCACTTCAAATCCGGGTATCGACCAAAAGATCAAGGTTGAGAAAGTTGAACTGAGTGAAGCAACGAAAAAGGAATTGAATGACAGGTTTGCGCTTATCTACACCGGTCAGCGACGTTTAGCCCGTAATCTCCTGAGAGATGTTGTCGGAAGATACGTAGGAAACGAACCGGACAGTCTGATAGCACATAAGGAAATACAGAAGAGTGCTGCGCTGATGCGATCCGCTCTTGAAAACGGTGATGTGGATGAGTTTGCAAGACTGTTGGATGAGCATTGGAAGCTTTCACAGATGATCGATGCCGGATCTACTAATACATTAATTGATCAGATATTTATGGTAATTGATGATCTGATTGATGCAAAGATGTGCTGTGGAGCCGGTGGGGGTGGATTCTTGCAAGTAATACTCAAAAAGGGTGTATCGAAGCAGGTAGTCCACCAACGACTAAAAGATGTATTCCAGGATTTCGCAGTGGATGTATGGAATGCGGAGATTGTGTGGTGATTGTCTCAGAATTATAAATTGATTTGTGTAAGATTAAATGTATAGTATGACCAAAATATCAACAAAATACGACTTTCTTATTATCGGTGCAGGACTGTTTGGTGCGGCATTTGCACGCCTTGCAACGGATACAGGAAAGAAATGCCTTGTTGTGGATCGGCGAGACCATATCGCCGGTAATTGTTTTACGGAGAGCATTGAGGAAATCAATGTGCATAGATATGGTGCGCACATTTTCCATACCAACGATGATGAAGTATGGGATTTCATTAATCGTTTTGCAGAGTTCAATAATTACATCAATTCACCGGTTGCAGATTTTCATGGTGAGCATTACAATCTTCCTTTCAATATGAATACTTTCCATCAGATGTGGGGTGTTAATACTGCGGAGGAGGCACGGGCTGTTATTGAAAAACAGCGGGACGATTTCATTTTGAAAAAAACAAACGGACATCCGGAACAGTTTACACCATCGAATCTTGAAGAACAGGCTATAAGCCTGGTCGGACGCGATATCTATGAGAAACTGGTGAAGGGATATACCGAGAAGCAGTGGGGACGTTCCTGTGAGGAGCTGCCGTCATTTATTATAAAGCGTCTGCCTGTCAGGTTTGTATATGATAATAATTATTTCGATGCGAAGTATCAGGGAATACCGGTAGGCGGATATACTAAGCTTGTTGGAAAGATGCTTGATGAGATAGAGGTGAGACTTGGTATAGATTATCTTGATCCGAAGGTAAGAGCAGAGCTTGAGCCGCAGGCAGGGAAAATCATTTATACCGGTGCTATTGATGAGTATTATGGTTACAGGCTGGGGGCGCTTCAGTACAGGTCTGTGCGGTTCGAAACAGAGACTCTGAATCAGAAGGATTTTCAGGGGAATGCGGTGGTGAATTATACGGATCGTGAGACCCCATGGACGAGAATCATTGAGCATAAGTGGTTTGAATTCGGCAGGGATGAAAACGGAAAAGATATCCCCGGGACAGTAATCAGCCGGGAGTATTCATCTGAATGGAAACCCGGAGATGAGCCGTATTATCCGGTAAACGATGAGAAGAATAATGCACTGTATGCCGATTATGTGGAATTAGCCGCAAAAGAAGAAAAGGTGATTTTTGGCGGTCGCCTGGGACAGTATAGGTATTATGACATGGATCAGGTGATTCGCAGCGCGATGGATATGGTAGAGAAGTTAAGATAATTGTACATAAATATAAGACTTATAGTATGGAAGATACAAATATCAGATCAAAACTTGAATATATCTGCAATCAGTTCCGGATTCCCGGGGAACTGATTCTTTACCGTTGGATACCATCGGGGCATATTAATACGGCGTATTATGTTGCACTTTATGATGGTAGAGAAGTGAGGCAGTATATTGCGCAGATGGTGAACCAATATGTATTTAAGGACCCTGTGGCCGTGATGTGTAATATCGATTTGGTAACAGGCTTTATTATGGAGTCTGAGCCGACGCTCGAACGTCGCCGTCGCCTGCATTTTCACCATACGGAAAAAGGAAACAATTACCTTTATATAAATGATAATGGAGAGTCGGAATTCTGGAGGCTTTATAATTATATCGAGAATTCGAAATCATTTGAGTCATTCGGAGGGAATAAGGATATTCTACGTAAATCAGGAAAGGCTTTCGGAAAGTTTTTGAGACAGCTTCGTGACTTTGATGCAGAGAAACTGACTGAATCCATACCGCATTTTCATGATACGAGATTCAGAATAGGGACTTTTGAACAAAGTATTGCAGAAGATCCGCTTGGCAGAGCAGAAGGGGTTAGGGATGATATAAATTTTGTTCTGAATAATCGTGATTTTGCATGTACGCTTTGCCGGCAGATAGATGATGGTAAGCTGCCGGTTCGTGTAACGCATAATGATACAAAAACCAACAATATTCTTTTTGACAAGGATACATTGGAACCGCTGGTTATTATCGACCTTGATACCTGTATGCCGGGGATTGCAGCTTACGACTTTGGAGATGCAGTCAGATCATCAGCTTGTACTACTGAAGAAGATGAGAAAAACACAGACCTTGTGAAATTGGATATGGGCTTTTTTGAGGAGTATTCAAGGGGATATTTAAGTGAGACTGCAGGCTTTCTGACAGAGGAAGAGGTTGATTCATTAGTTACGGGAGTTGCAGTTATTGCTTATGAGCTGGGAATGCGATTTCTTGGAGATTATATCTCTGGGGATCAGTATTTTAGGATAGATTATCCGGAGCATAACCTTGTACGGGCGCGTGCTCAGCTTGCATTACATAGAGATGTTATGAAGAAATTACCTGAACTCAGGGAGAGGATTCGGAGAATATATCTTGAAGAAAAAGAGAATTTTTTTCGAAATCAGGTATGATGCAGAGTTGAGTATATGTTTTAAGAGATATATAGGAGATAATCATGAAATACATTTTTGCATCTGATATACATGGGTCAGCGTATTACTGCAGGAAGCTACTGAATGTTTTTGAGCATTCGGGAGCGGAGCAGTTGATACTTATGGGAGATCTGCTTTATCATGGAGCGCGTAATGATCTTCCTGAGGAATATGGCACGAAGGACTGCACACAGCAGCTTAATGAGTACGCGGGAAAGATTATTGCATGCCGCGGTAACTGCGACAGTGAGATAGACCAGATGGTGCTGCAGTTTCCGATTATGTCGGATTATAATCTTCTGAATCTGAACGGGATTACGTTTTTTCAGACACACGGGCATCTGTATAATCCGGAGAAGCTGCCGCCTATGGGTGTGTGCCGTGCATTTGTCTTCGGACATATTCATCTGCCGGTTGCAAGGAGGCAGGGCGATGTCTACATCCTGAATCCGGGTTCTACATCCATACCCAAGGGAGGTTTTCCGAACTCATATGCCGTGCTGGATGACAACGTCTGGACGGTGAAGGATTTTGAAGGGAATGAGATTAAATCGATGGTTATTGAATAAATGATATGGCTGGCCGGTTGGTCAGCTTTTTTAATAAAAAGTTTATTTTATATGTGACTTTATCACAGAGATATGTTTCGGGAAAAGATATACTGTGCATACAAGAATAAAATAATCAACAAAAGATGGGAGGTGATTATTAATGAGAAGTTTTACAACATTTGATATTCAGTATGCACACAGGTTTTACGGATTCAAGGGAGAAGCGCAGTATCTGCATGGACACACGGGAATCCTCACTATAGAAGTTGAAGACAGTGTGAATATGGGCGTGAACTGAGTATTCTTGCCACATCCGGACAGCGTTCCTATAACACGCGGACAAGATTCTTGAATTATTCGGACAGAGTTCTTATAACTCCCGGACAACATTCCTGAATTATCCGGACAGGCTGACATCTT
>JAGHSD010000018.1 GCA_018066045.1 Candidatus Darwinimomas equi
ATGGCCGAGTGCTCCGAATCGACAGGAAGTATCTTTACATTGTTCTCAGCTGCGAGCGGCATGATAATGTGTCCGGCGCAGACGAGAGTTTCCTTGTTTGCCAGAGCAATGTTTTTTCCTGCCTTAATAGCTGCAATAGTGGGTTCGATACCTATCATTCCGACAATTGCTGTAACCACAGTATCGGATTTACCGTATGTCGCAGCTTCAATTAAACCTTCCATGCCGGATACAACACGGCAGTCGGTATCTGCTATTCTGATTTTAAGCTCTGCGGCAGCTTCATTATCATACACTGCTGCAATATGAGGATGAAATTCACGAATCTGAGCTTCAAGAATATCTATTCTTGTATTGCATGACAATGCACAAACTGTCAGATCCTGATTCTTTCTGACGACATCAAGAGTCTGAGTACCGATTGACCCTGTCGAACCGATTAAAGAAATGTTACGCATATAAGAAGGATACCTCCGGCAAACAATGAAGAATCAAATCTGTCTAAAAGGCCGCCATGACCGGGTATCAGATTACCGTAATCTTTTATACCAAACTGACGTTTAATACCTGAAGCAGCCAGATCGCCGATCTCGGAAAAGACAGAAACGATTAAAAGAATAAGCATCGAATGCAATACAGGACGCTTCATCAGTGCAGTTACAATGCATCCGATTAATACAGAACAAACAATACCGCCTATACAGCCTTCAACCGACTTCTTCGGACTTAAGAGAGGGAAAGGATGATGTTTGCCGAATTTTGATCCGACAAAATATGCAAAAATATCCGTTCCGAAACATCCGATAAGGTATAATACCGCATTGTATATTCCGTCACCGGTTTCCCTTATAAGAAAAATGCTTGAACCAAGAACAGCGATATAGAAAAATGATAATGGTATCAGGAATCCTTTGCTGAACCTGATTTTAGGATAAGTGAATACATATATACTCATGAATATAATAGTAACGGCCGCCAATACGGCAACAATCATCACTATTTTTCGGCAAAAAAGAAGCCATATTACCTCACAGGGATATATCAGCCAGGTGACTTTGTTATTGTGTATGTCGGCTGCCTTAAACAGTTCAAAAGTACACAGACATACAATAATTAAGGTGAGACACCATAAGGGAAATCCACCGCACAGAATTCCGGTCAAGCCTATCAATGCAATAATTAATCCACTGATTACGCGTTCTTTCAACATATCATCTGCCTCCGAATCTACGGTTCCTGCTGTTATATGCAATTATGGCTTTTTCTAATTCATCTCTGTGAAAGTCCGGCCATAACGTATCTGTAATATATATCTCGGAATATGCTATCTGCCATAGAAGGAAATTTGATATTCGAATCTCACCGCTTGTTCTGATAAGCAGATCGGGATCAGGGATACCTGCTGTATCAAGATTTGATGAGATATCATTTTCTGAAAGAGATGACATGTCCATTCCTTTCTCGTTCATGCGTTTGATACATCTTCTGATTTCATCTCTGCCGCCGTAATTAACAGCAAAAGTAAAGGTCATTCCTTCGTTCTTGTCTGTCTTAGCTATTACATTGGTAATACCGTCACGTATATCAGGGTCAAATCTCTCTATATCTCCGATCATTTTGACTCTGACATCATTTTTCATTGCTATATCAACTAACTTTACCATATAAAACCGGAACAGCTGCATCAAAGCACCTACTTCTTCTTCGCTTCTTTTCCAGTTTTCCGTCGAAAATGCATACACGGTCAGGTATTTGACTCCTAACCGTGCACAATCTTCTACAATTCCTTCAAGAGTCTCGCAGCCTGCCTTATGCCCCTGGGCTCTGGGAACATTATGTTTTGCAGCCCATCTGCCGTTTCCGTCAAGAATGATGGCAATATGCTCGGGAATGACAGGACTGTTGATGGATTCAGATATCATACTGTCATTATCTCTTTCGTTTTGTTTTCAACAACCTTATCTACTTTTTTAATTGCCTCATCGGTAGCTTTCTGAACCTGCTCTTCCCCGTCTTTAAGATCATCCTCTGTTATTTCGGAAGCTTTTTCCATTTTCTTGATCTTATCCACAGCATCACGACGGATGTTTCGGATAGCAACTTTTGTTTCTTCACCTTTTTTCTTAATATCTTTCGCAAGTTCTTTACGTCTGTCTTCAGTAAGCTCGGGGAATACAAGACGTATTGCCGTACCGTCATTTGTCGGATTGATACCGATATCAGCCTGATTAATCGAACGCTCTATTTCCTTGAGAAGCGTCTTCTCCCATGGAGTTATAAGGATAATACGTGCTTCCGGAACGGAAATGTTACCTACCTGCTGGATCGGGGTCGGAGTTCCGTAATAATCTACTTTTATCTTATCCAAAAGATGCGGATTGGCACGACCTGCACGAATTGAAGCAAAATCCTCCTGAAGAACATCAATGGATTTGGACATTTTCTCTTCAAACTGTTTGATTACTTCTTTCATAATTATCCTCCTATACGGTTACGATTGTTCCGTGAACGTCTCCGTTCATCGCTGCTGTTATAGCACCATCCTCTCTTAAATCAAACACAGCGAGAGGCATCTTATAATCAGCACATAATGCAGTTGCTGTAAGATCAACAACCTTAAGTTGTTTACTCATAACTTCCTGAATTGAAACAGTATCATACTTCTTTGCATTCGGATTCTTTCCCGGATCATCGTCATAAACACCGTCAATAGATTTTGCTAAGAGAATCATGTCGGCGTCAAGCTCAATTCCTCTAAGCACAATGCCTGTATCCGTTGAAAAATACGGATGCCCTGTTCCGCCTCCGAAGAAAAGAACATATCCTTTATCAAAATATTCATTGCAGCGATCCTTAGAGAAGAGCTCAGTCATGGTTCCGCAGGCAAAGGGTGAGAATATAGCCGTTTTCATACCCTCAGACCTGAAAATTTCGGAAACATATATACAATTCATAATGGTGGCAAGCATACCTATCTGATCGGCTTTTGTTCTGTCAATATCTTTTGATGAACGTCCTCTCCAATAGTTTCCGCCACCGATAACTATACCTATCTGTACTCCGTTATCAACAGATGTCTTTACCTGATGCGCTACTTTTCTGACCTGTTCCTCATTATAGCCTCCGCCATTCGGCAGAGACAGAGCTTCACCACTCAATTTGAGCATTACACGACGATTTTTCATAGAAAACACCTCAATATTTTGTAGTTAAATGATAACATATCCACATTATTTAGGCAAGATTTCGCTTAAGAGACAGCATTTCCGGTATAAAGCTGATAATACCTTCCTTTCTGTTCCAAAAGCTCCTCGTGAGATCCTCTTTCGATAATATGTCCTTTTTCAAGAACCATTATGCAATCAGCATTCTGCACGGTAGAAAGTCGATGTGCTATTACGAATGTCGTTCTGCCTTTCATGAGACTATCCATCCCCTTCTGAACAAGCTGTTCGGTCCTTGTGTCAATAGATGATGTAGCTTCATCAAGAATCAGAACAGGCGGATTGGAAACAGCAGCCCTTGCTATAGCTATAAGCTGTCGCTGTCCCTGTGACAGATTACTGCCATCTCCGGTTATAAAAGTATTATAGCCGTCCGGCATTCTGCTGATAAAACCATGTGCATTTGCTAATTTTGCTGCTTTTATACAGTCTTCATCAGATGCGCCAAGCCACCCGTAACGGATGTTATCCGTGATTGTACCTGTGAACAAATGAGTGTCCTGGAGCACGATGCCAAGTGAATTACGCAAAGAAGCCTTTTTGATATTGTTAATATTTATTCCGTCATAACGGATTTTTCCGTCCTGAATATCATAAAATCTGTTGATCAGGTTGGTTATGGTTGTTTTGCCTGCACCTGTTGAACCGACAAACGCTATTTTCTGTCCCTTATTGGCAAACATATATATGTTGTATAGAATCTGATGATCAGGTCTGTATCCGAAGTCTACATCATCGAATACAATATCGCCCTCAAGTTTTACTATTCGATCGGGCAATATCCAGCCCCATTGTCCGGTAAATCTGTTCGAGATTTTTAAATTTCCGTTTTCATCTTCTTCAACTGCTTTCAGAACAACTATTCCGTTATCAACTTCCGGTTCTTCATCCATAAGACTGTAGACACGTTCTGCTCCTGCAGCAGCCATAACAATTGAATTCAGCTGCATGGACATCATTGCAAACGGACGGTTGAATCCTTTGTTAAGGGTCATGAAAGAAACAAGAGTACCGATTGTCATTCCGAATCTGCCGTTAATTGCAAAGATTGCACCGATAACAGCCACAATTACATAATTCAGATTTCCAAGCTGAGCAGTTGCAGGCATCAGTATATTTGCAATTCCGTGTGCATTATTGGAAACCTTTCGGAGATCTTCATTATGCTGCTGCATATCATTAATGGTCTGCTGTTCATGTGTGAATACTTTAATCACTTTCTGACCACTCATCATCTCTTCAATATATCCGTTGACTACTCCAAGCTGTTTCTGCTGCTCTCCGAAATATCTTCCTGAAAGAGACGAAACCTTCACCGTAATCAACACAACAAAGGATACTAAGATAAGCGAAATAACAGTCAGCGGAACAGACAATACAAACATGCTGATAAGAGTACTTATCAATGTAGCAAGAAGATTGACGATTTCCGGGAATGATCTTCCTATAAACTCTCGTAAGGTATCGGTATCATTTGTATATATCGACATTACATCACCAAAAGGATGTGTGTCAAAATACTTTATCGGGAGTTTTTCCATCTTTTCAAACAGCTGTTTCCTGATTATTCTAAGAGAACCCTGACCGACACGAACCATAATCAGGTTGTATGCAAATGCTGAAGCAGCACCTATTATATATATAACTGCTACTTTTGATATGGCGGAAAGCAACGGGGAATAATCCGGATTATCCTTTCCTATCAACGGAATTATGTAGGAATCAATCAGTGTCTGTGTGAACAGAGTTCCTTTTACAGATGCAATTGCTGCAAGTATTATTCCGATGAGAACGAAAATAAGATGAATCCAATAATGCTTAAGCACCAGTTTTATAATTCTCACCATGCTTCCTGATGTAAGGCTTTTATATACATCTTTCGGAGATGCTCCTCTTCTTCCTTTTCCGGGGCCTGCCATATTACACCTCCATTCTGTCGAAATCACCGACACCGTTCTGCTGACCTTCTACAACTGCTCTGTAGATCTCATTTGTCTGCATCAGTTCGTCGTGTGTTCCGAACCCGTCGATTCTGCCCTCATCTAATACAAGAATACGGTCTGCATTCTTTACAGAGGATATTCTCTGAGCAATGATGATTTTTGTGGTATCCGGGATATACTCACTGAATGCTTTTTGTATTTTCGCTTCAGTTGCAGTATCAACGGCACTTGTGGAATCGTCAAGTATTAATACTTTGGGCTTTTTAAGCAAAGCACGGGCGATACAAAGGCGCTGTTTCTGACCTCCGGAAACATTGCTTCCGCCACGTTCAATGCGAGTATCATATTTCTCAGGCATCTGTTCGATAAATTCGTCGGCGCATGCCAACCTGCAAGCTTTCATACACTCTTCAAGTGAAGCATCTGGATCACCCCAGCGTAAATTTTCCAGTATAGTTCCGGAAAACAGAACATTATTCTGCAATACCATGCTGACGGCATTCCTTAATGATTCGACATCATAAAGTCTTACATCTTTTCCGGAGACTTTTACTGTACCGGTTGAAACATCGTACAGTCTCGGAATCAGATTGACAAGAGTTGATTTTGATGAACCGGTTGATCCGATAATGCCGATTGTTTCGCCCGATTTAATATGAAGATCAATATCTTTCAAAACATATTCCGCAGCATCTTTCTTATATGCAAAACTAACATTTTCAAAATCTATTGAACCGTCTTTTACGTCATATATCGGATTTTCAGGATCTTTAATATCAGGATCCTCATCAAAAACCTGACAGATACGTTCAGCACTGGCCGATGAAAGAGTAAGCATAACAAAGGCCATTGAAAGCATCATAAGGCTTATAAGAATGTTCATCACGTAAGTAAGCAAACTGGTCAGCTGTCCCGTGGAGATACCTCCTGCAACAACCTCATGAGCTCCAAACCATGATAAAGCAAGAATACATCCGTAAACTGTGAGCAGCATGATAGGATTATTAATACAGGTTATGGTTTCTGCCTTGCAGAACAAACCATAAAGCCTGTCGATTGCCTTCTGAAATTTGGATATTTCATAATCCTCACGCACAAAAGACTTAACGACGCGTATACCTCGTATGTTTTCCTGTATTGAAGCATTTAATGTGTCATATTCCCCGAATACTTTTTTAAATGACTTCATTGCAAAAAGTATAATGAAGAACAGTGAAAAGCCCAGAAAGATGATAGCAACTACGAATACAAGTGATAATTTGGGACTTATCAATATACACATTATCAATGCAAATATTAAATTTAAAGGGGAACGGACACACATCCTGATAAGCATCTGATATGCCATCTGCATATTCGATGCATCGGTGGTAAGACGTGTAACAAGACCTGCCGTTGAGAAATTATCGATATTCTTAAATGAGAAGCTTTGAACCTTCTTAAACATTCCCTCGCGCAGATTTGCAACAAAGCCAGTTGATGCTTTTGATGCCAACCTGCCGGATGCAACACCGGTTATAAACGCAAGAATACTCAGTACTGCCATAATAATTCCGTATTTATATACGGCACTGAGATTGCCCTGAGAGATGCCCTCGTCAATTATTCTGGCCATACAGATCGGCAGAAAAATATCAAGAACAACCTCAGCTGCAGTTAAAAGAATCGTCCATATAGAAGTACTTTTGTACTTTCCTACAAATCTACTTAAAGTCTTAATCATAAATATGCACCTCAAACTCATACATTATATCATGAATTTGAAGTGCATATATAAAATATCAGTTAAAAATCCGAATTAATTAACCCTGCATCTGTTTTGCTACTTCTTCTGCAAAGTTTTCACTCTTCTTCTCAAGTCCTTCACCTGTTTCAAAGCGAACAAACTTCTGGATAACGATATTTGCGTTGTTCTCTTTTGCTACCTGATCAAGAAGAACAATATCTTTTAATTCTTTGCTGATACGACCCTGAATCATTCCTTCGATAACCTTTTCGGGTTTTGATGCTTCCTTCGGATCATTCTTTATCTGAGCAAGAAGAATCTCTTTCTCTTTCTCAATGTATTCTGCTGATACTTCATCTCTTGATGTATACAGCGGTTTAAGTGCTGCAATCTGCATACAGATATTCCTTGCCATCTCGTGAAGTGCAGGATTGTCAACATTTGATGCTACCTGAAGAAGAACACCGATTTTTCCGCCTGCATGAATATATGTCTCAACAAATCCTTCGCTTGCATTGATCTTTTCAAATCTGCGGATATGCATGTTCTCACCGATAATTGCTATCATTGAAGAAAGCTTCTGAGCGACTGTAAGAGAAGTATCTCCTGCCCACGGCTCATCCATAAAAGCATCGATTCCGGCTGAAGCTGTAGTAAGTGCCTGAAGAGCAACCTCCTTTACATAATTGCGGAATTTCTCATTCTTTGCTACGAAATCTGTTTCAGCATTTACTTCAACGATAACTCCGTCCTTACCATTGTCTGAAAGCTTTGTATCAACAACACCTTCTGCTGCGATTCTGCCTGCCTTCTTCTGAGCGCCTGCAAGGCCTTTCTCACGAAGATAATCAACAGCCTTATCCATATCAGCGCCTACTGCTGCAAGAGCTTTCTTGCAGTCCATCATTCCGGCACCTGTTAATTCACGTAATTCCTTTACTAAAGCAGCTGTAACTTCTGCCATACCATTTCCTCCTGTTCTTATCGTTAATTATTCTTCTGTAACTACTGCAGCTTCTTCAACTTCTGCTTCCTGAGGAGCAGCATCACCCTGGTTTGCTTCAATAACTGCATCTGCCATTTTTGCTACAATAAGCTTAACGGCACGAATAGCATCATCATTACCCGGGATAACTACATCAAGTTCTTCAGGATCACAGTTTGTATCAGCAATACCGAAAAGCGGAATGCCCAGAGTATGTGCTTCCTGAACGCAGATTCTTTCCTTCTTGGGATCTACAACAAAAATTGCATCAGGGATTCTCTTCATTGTCTTGATTCCGCCAAGGTTCTTCTCGAGTTTTTCCCATTCTTTCTTGATTTCAATAACTTCTTTCTTTGGAAGAACATCAAATGTTCCGTCCTGACTCATCTCTTCGATTTTGTTAAGTCTCTTGATACGGCTCTGGATGGTCTTGAAGTTTGTAAGCATACCGCCAAGCCATCTTTCATTAACATAGTACTGTCCGCAGCGCTCTGCTTCTTCTTTAACGGCATCCTGTGCCTGCTTCTTTGTACCAACGAAAAGGATTGTTCCGCCGTCTTTTGCTACTTCTGCAACAGCGTTATATGCTTCATCTACCTTTCCGACTGATTTCTGAAGATCAATAATGTGAATACCGTTACGCTCTGTATAAATATAAGGAGCCATCTTGGGATTCCATCTTCTTGTCTGATGTCCGAAATGAACACCTGCTTCAAGTAATTGCTTCATTGATAATACGCTCATTTTAATTTCCTCCGTTTTTAATCTTCCGTCTGAATTCAGTTAAAAGAACCGGCGAGCACCGGCAACACTTTTACACATTCAAACGTGTTTTATAGCAACTGAATCAGTTTAACATAAAAAAAGGGACGAGTCAATCATACTCATCCCTTAAAAATATCATTCTTTATCAGTACTAGGTCTTTTCCATGTCATGTAGTCACAGTCAGGATTCTTCTCGCATCCGTAGAACACGCGTCCTTTACGGGTTTTTCTGATAACAATATCAGAACCGCATTTCGGACATTTAGCACCTGTTTTTTCGAGATACGGGCGAGTGTTTCTGCACTCCGGGAATCCCGGACACGCAAGAAATCTGCCGTGAGGACCGTATTTTATGACCATATTTCTGCCGCAGAGCTCGCATTTCTCATCAGTTTCCTCATCAGCGATAGTGACTGATTCTAATTCCTTGCGGGCTTTATTGACAGTTTTCTCCAGATTCGGATAGAAATCACGAACAATTTCCTTCCAATCAAGATTTCCGTCAGCTACATCGTCAAGTTTTTTCTCCATATCTGCCGTGAATCCGGGGTTAACAATATCGGGGAACTCTTTAACCATAATATCATTAACTATCTGTCCAAGCTCAGTCACATAAAGCATTTTCTTGTCTTTTGTAATGTAATGCCGGGCCTGGATAGTAGATATCGTAGGAGCATATGTAGACGGACGTCCTATTCCCTGTTCTTCAAGAGCCTTTACAAGACTTGCTTCGGTATAATGAGCCGGAGGCTGAGTAAAGTGCTGTAAAGGATTGATGCTTTCTGCCTTAAGTGTCTGTCCGGGCTCCAGAATGCCAAAATCGACACCGCGTTCAACAGTATCATCATCGCTGTTGTATACATTCAGGAAACCTTTATACACACAAACAGAAGAATTGATATTGAAAATGTAGTCAGAAACGGATATTCTTGCCTGCTTTTGTGAATACTCAGCCGGTTTCATACGACTTGCCGTAAATCTTCTCCATATTAGCTGGTACAGTTTGAAAAGATCTCTTGGCATACTGTCTTTCAGATCTGACGGAACCATATTAACATCAGTAGGTCTGATTGCTTCATGCGCGTCCTGTATATTGGATCCGGTCTTTGATGCGATCCCGGAAACTGAATTTACCATATCTTTTCCATATACTTCTGATATGAACTGCTTTACCGCACGGTCAGCCTCATCGGAGATCCTTGTAGAATCAGTTCTCAGATAAGTAATCAGCGCTATATTGCCTTTTCCGGGAATATTGATGCCTTCATATAACTGCTGCGCCAGCATCATTGTTTTATTCGTAGCAAAATTAAGAGTTTTTCCTGCTTCCTGCTGAAGCGTAGATGTAGTAAACGGAAGCGGCGGCTTTCTGTATCTGCTCGTAGTGACGATATCTTTTACTACAAATTGTTTACCTTTTATTGCAGCAAGTATTTTATTGCATTCCGGTTCGGATTCAATCTCTATTTTTTTATCAACGGTTCCGTAAAACTGAGCTTTCAATGCCCTTTTTGTCCCGGACTTCAGCAAATCCGCTTCAATAGTCCAGTATTCTTTCGGAACAAAAGAATTTATCTCATTTTCACGGTCACATATCATCTTTAATGCGACAGACTGTACCCTGCCGGCGCTCAGACCTCTTTTGATTTTATCCCAAAGAACCGGACTGATAGAATAACCAACCATACGGTCGAGTACCCTTCTTGCCTGCTGCGCATTCACAAGGTCCTGATTTATCTCTCTCGGATGCTTGAGAGACTCTTTTATAGCATTTTTTGTAATTTCGTTGAAACTGATCCGGTATACTTTCTTTTTGGGATCAAGATTCAAAGAATTAAGCAGATGCCAGCTGATCGCCTCTCCTTCACGATCCGGGTCGGTTGCAAGATACACTTTATCTGCAAGCTTTGCTTCTTTGCGAAGCTTAGAGAGTAATTCCCCTTTTCCCCTTATAGTGATATACTCCGGTTCGTAATCCTCATCCACTTTAACTCCAAGTCTGGATTTCGGAAGATCACGTACATGTCCCTGTGAAGCGTCAATAGTATAATTCGATCCAAGATATTTCTTAATCGTCTTAACTTTTGCTGGTGACTCTACTATTATCAGATTATTTGTAGCCATATAAACCTCTTTTCGATAAATATGCCGGACAAAACCTGCTGTCATGTCTTGAAAGAACACGCGAAATAGTTTGATGATATCTGAACAGCCATCCCCTTGATTTCCAGCTCAATCAGTATACTGATAACCTGATTGAAGGGAAG
>JAGHSD010000044.1 GCA_018066045.1 Candidatus Darwinimomas equi
ATTTTACGAATCACCGGCTGCGGGCGCGGGTATGCCTTTTCTGAATGACGGCTCTCGCCTTTGTCACCTCAAGTAGCGGATGCTAAGCTCAATCTTCGCTGACACTCGATTTCGCTAAGCACCGACAATCGGTGAAACATTCCTCAAAGGCATACCCGCGCCCGCAGCTGGTGATTCGTGAAGTGTCTTGTAATTTTAGCGGGGCTTTGATATACTTTGCTTACATTTGTGAATTTCGGAGGGGTTATATATGAGTACAGCCTGGACTATAGTTTTGATAGTGCTTTGCGTCATTGCCGCTGTTTTGGTGATTCTATACTTTGTCGGAAGGAAGATGCAGAACCGTCAGGCCGAGCAGCAGGCCATTATGGATCAGCAGAAGATGACCGTAAGCATGCTCATCATAGATAAGAAGAAAATGAAGATAAAGGATGCCAACATGCCCAAGCAGGTTGAGGAACAGCTTCCGCTTTATGCAAAATTCATGAAATTCCCGATTGTAAAGGCCAAGGTAGGTCCGAAGATCCTCACTCTCATGGCTGAACCGCAGGTATTTGAGATTCTCCCGGTCAAGACAGAGTGCAAGGTAGTGGTAAGCGGTATTTATATCACTGAGATCAAATCCGTCAGAGGACAGGCAGTGCCGAAGGCTCCTGTTAAAAAAGGCCTCATCACAAAGCTTCGTGACAAGGTCAAAAAATAATCAATATACTGTTATATCTATTTTAGATGTATTTACGGATTCGCCAATGAGTATGCTCTTGGCGAATTCCTGCATTTTACCGGCAAGATCGCTTGCGTAGAATTCATGCTCCGGTGCTTTCCCGTCTCCTTCTTTCAGCAGTCCCCTGTCCTTAAGTATCTCTTTGAGTTCCCTGGCGGTTTCATATGCCGGATTTACAAGTCTGACTTTCTCTCCCATGACTTTTGCGATTGTATCCTTAAGAAGCGGATAATGCGTACACCCGAGCACCATGGTATCGACATCTGCCGTCCTGAGTTCTTCAAGATACATCTCTGCCACTTCATCGGTTATCCTGCTATCCCACAGCCCTTCTTCAACAAGCGGGACAAACAGCGGACAGGCTTTCTGAATTACATTCAGTCCGTCTTTCATGGAGTCCATCATTTTCTTGTATACACCGCTTGAAGTGGTGCCGAGCGTACCGATAACTCCTATGTTTCCGTTGCGCGTTGCCTCGGTCGCGGTCTTTGATCCTGCGTGTATCATCCCGACTACCGGAACCTTTGCTTCTTCACAGAGTGTCTCCAGCGCATATGCACTCGCCGTATTGCAGGCCACGACTATGGCCTTCACGCCTTTGCTCTCAAGAAAACGTCTTATCTGCTGCGAATATCTGATTATGGTTTCCTGTGATTTGCTTCCGTACGGAAGTCTTGCGGTATCACCGAAATATATTATTTTCTCATCCGGGAGCTGACTCATGATCTCTCTTGCCACTGTCAGTCCACCGATTCCCGAATCGAAGACTCCTATCGGAGCTTCTGAAATATTCTTATACTCTTTCATATGCCAAATCTATCAGTTTCTGCACTAATTCCTTCTTTGATATTCCCCTTGCTTCCCAAAGCATGGGGTACATGCTGATGGCCGTAAATCCCGGGATAGTGTTTATCTCGTTGAAGATTACGGTTCCGTCATCTTTTACGAAAAAGTCAACTCTGGAAAGGCCGTGTCCGTCAACTGATTTGAAAATCGATACGGCATCTCTCCTGATCTCTTCCACAACATCTTCCGGCAGATCCGGATCAATGACCGTCTGCGACTGCGGATTATTGTACTTGGCATCATAATCGTAGAATTCTGCCGCTGCCAGTATCTCCCCGACACCGCTGGCCTCTACCGCATCTCCTCCTCCGAGGACTGCACACTCGATCTCTCTTCCGAAAATCATCTCTTCGACAAGAATCTTTTTGTCGTATTTTGCGGCCTCTTTTAAACCGGCCTCTAATTCCTCTCTGTTGTTAGCTCTGGTAACACCGCAGCTTGATCCGCCGACCGCCGGTTTAATAAATACGGGGTATTCAAAATGCTTTTCTATGGCTGCTGTATACTCATTCATCTTGCGCTCAAGCTTTCTGGCAAATACCAGTTCATAATCGGCCTGTCTTACAGCTCCGTTTCCGATGCTGTTTACGATAAGCTTTGTGTAGTACTTGTCCATAGTCACTGCACTTGAAAGTCCGCCGCATCCTACATACGGTATCCCTGCCAGCTCGAAAAGTCCCTGCACGGTTCCGTCCTCTCCGTAATTTCCATGCAGTACGGGGAATGCAGCATCTATTCTCACTTTCTGCCCGTCGCTGAAGTATACCGCTTTTTCTGTTGCATCGGGCGAAAGGATCGCCGATACCCTGCTCTCTCTCCATGCTCCCGATTCTATATCAGCGGGACGTTCGCATTTTACCCAATGTCCTTCTTTGGTGATTCCGACAAGAATGATATTGTATCTGTCATCGTTTATGCACTTGATTACATTCTGAACAGACATGCATGATACTTCATGTTCCGATGACTGTCCGCCGAACAATACAAGCAGATTCTTTTTATTCATTTCAATACCTCACAGCTTGTTAAGTATAGCGTCTTCCTGGCTGGCGATGTGTTCTCTGATTGCAAGCCTTCCCTCTGCAGCGTTTCCCGCTTCAATGGCCTTTATTATCCTTGCGTGCTCCGCCATAAGTTTCCTGCGTTTGTCCTTTGCCTTCATATACTCAAGGCGATATCTGTACATCTGCTCTCTCAGGTTTGCCAGCATCTGTATCAGCCTTTCGTTGCCCGTAGACTGATATATCAGCTCATGGAATTTTTCGTCGATATCTGAAAGCTCAAACGCGTTGTCACTGCTTTCTTTGCTGCTCAGAAGTTTTTCTTCTTTCCTGAGTTCCTGAAGCTGTTCCTTTGTCATACGTTTGCACGCAAGCTCCATTGCAAGCTCCTCAAGAGCCTCTCTGATCTCGAGTACATCTTTGAGATGCTTTATCGTGATACCGGATACAGTTGCTCCTCTTCTGGGCATCATCGTTACGAGCCCTTCCAACTCCAACTTTCGTATCGCTTCTCTTACCGGCGTACGGCTTACTCCCAGCTTCTCTGCAAGCTGGATTTCAAGCAGTCTCTCTCCGGGCTGCAGATCTCCTTTAATTATGGCCTGGCGCAGAGTATTGAAAACCACGTCTCTGAGCGGGATATATTCCTGTTGATCTATTTCTAACATAGGATTGTACCTCCCTCGTTTTTTGTATACAAAATACTATATCACATTTATTGTTCAAATAAAAGAGCAAAGTGGCCGCCTGACTCACCTTGCTCTTTTATCCTGTATTACTGTCTTTTTTTGTTCTCTAAAAAATCATTCAGTTCTGAATTGATTATATCTGTAATAAACATATGTCCCGGAGAATGCGTAATAACGATCGGAGGCTTTGCATTTTCCACTGCTGCCTGCGGTGTGACTCCGCACGGCCAGAATACCGGTACTTCTCCCGGATAGATATCGACTGCCTCGCCGTAATCCGGTTTCATGATATCCTTTACTCCTATCTCCGCGGGATCTCCTATATGTACCGGAGCTCCGTGAACGTTCGGCATCTGAACGGTAATGTCGTATGCACGCTTTGCATTTTCCGGTGTCATGGGTCTCATGCTGCAAACCATGGGGCCGAAGAACGGACCTGCCTGTTTTGTCTGAATGTTCGTCTTGAACATCGGAACGTTGCGGCCCTGCGCGATATGGCGTACTTCGATTCCTTCTTTCATGAGTTTTTCTTCAAATGAAAAACTGCATCCGATCAGAAATCCGACAAAATCATCCTGCCACATATCACTTACATCGCGGCGCTTCTCCACCATAACTCCGTCACGATATATGAAGTATTCAGGAATATCCGTGGTGATATCTCCGCCCTCACCCATGTCGTGAGTCTTCGGACTGCCTTCCATGATTTCAAGTACAGGACAAGGGAACGGATTCAGCCTGCAGAACTCCCTGAAATCCTTAGCCCACTCTCCGGGAAGGATAACAAGATTGGCCTGAGCATATCCCGCTGCCATTCCTGCCGTCGGAAATGTTATCTCCTGTCGTCTGATTCTTTCACGAACCTCGGACGGTTTCATATTCACATATGGAGTAATATCGAAGTTTGCCATAATACCTCCTGTAAATCAGTTAAATGATATCGTGTATTCTTTTCCGTTTACGGTTGCGGAAAACGTTCCCGCCTGCGCGGTTTTCTTTACGTCTCTCTGCTGAGCCGGTATACTTCCTGCACTATCTGCCGGCTTGTTCTCCGGTGCCTTTACCGCTGCGGGTTTGCCGGCATTTACCGCATTATTGTTATGAATAAGCGGTGACTCGGGAATCGATCCCAGCTTGCCTACATAATTGTCAAACGAATCGCGAAGTGCAAAATAATACTTTTTCTGTCTCACGAACAGTTCCTGCGCCTCATAGATATTTATTGCTTTGAAATGCACACTGTCGCCGGCTTTGCACTGCGCGATCATCGGCATATCGACATTGATGATGGTTGCTATCTTGGTATAACCTCCCACGGTCTGGCGATCCGAAAGCATGATGATCGGCTGACCGCTGTCGGGAACCTGTATCGCACCAAACGGGATTCCGTTTGAGATAACATTGGCATCATTTACATGCTCTATCACATCTCCTTCAAGTCTTACTCCCATCCTGTCAAAAGAATTGGTGACTTTGTATTCCGATGAGAGAAATGTTCCTATACCCGCATCGGTAAATCTGTCTTCCTCCGGGCCAAGCACTACTCTTACCGTGTAGTCTCCTGTCCAGTCGATAGGAGGATCCATCTCTCTGATATCTATGTTTGCCGGAATAACATTTTCTCTTCTGAACTCGACCATATCTCCGTCCTGAAGATTACGTCC
Source organism: Candidatus Darwinimomas equi (assembly GCA_018066045.1). Lineage (GTDB taxonomy): Bacteria > Bacillota > Clostridia > Lachnospirales > Lachnospiraceae > Darwinimomas > Darwinimomas equi. Next base: position 4,925 of record JAGHSD010000044.1, read on the forward strand.
GTGATGTCCTCCGAGTCCCGCCTTGATATACGTTGACCTGCTTCCCATGATTTCGTCAATATCAAGTCCGCCCGCAAATGCGATATCGGCTCTGCATCCAGACTTGATATGTCCGAATGAAAGCACATCACCCTTCGCGATGCGCAGAGCCTTATACATCTGTGCCGGTTCACCGTTGATTCTCGGTGTCAGATCTCCGCCCGTAATGGCAATAACCGACGGTGATGTAAACTCAATTGTCGGTCCCATAAGAGTAACTTCCAGAACTGCCTCTGTCGGTTCGTTGCCGACAAGTATATTGGCATAAATATAAGAGTGCACATCTACCGATCCGGATACTGCCATGCCGTATCTCTGGTATCCTCTTCTTCCCGCGTCCTGAACAGTCGTAAGGAGTCCGCTTTTTAAAACTTTAAATCCCATTATGCTTCCTCCTTTGAACCCGACTGGTATACTTTCGGAACATATACTCCGTCTTCGACCTGATTAAGTATCTCATCATATTCCTTCTGATTTACCGGAACGAATCTTACGTGCATGCCGGCATCAAGAAGTATCGGATTGGAATTTCTCGGATCATAAAGCGTTAACGGTGTTCTTCCGATAAGCTGCCATCCTCCGGGAGTATCCATCGGATATACTCCTGTCTGCTTTCCTGCTATTCCTACCGAACCTGCCGGAATCTTCTCACGCGGCGATGTGAGTCTCGGTGTTGCGATCCTCTCATCCATTCCTCCGAGATAAGGAAATCCCGGCGTGAATCCAAGCATATAAATCAGATACTCCGGATTGCTGTGCAGCTTTATTACTTCCTCTTTTGTCAGTCCGTTATGCTCCGCAACATAATCAAGATCCGGGCCGTACTCTCCTCCGTATATAACCGGAATCTCTATAACCGTAGCACCCGAAGATGCTGCATGATGTGATCTCATCAGCAGCTGTTCGAGCCGTTCCTTCAATCCGTTGTATCTTATGATCTCCGGTGCGTAATGAATGGTTATCTGACAGTATGTCGGAACAGTCTCATACACTCCGGGGATTTTCTCATTATCCAGGATCTCATCAAAAGAACGGACCTTTTCATTCATTTCATTACTGATCTCATCTCCGAAAATAACGGCCAGAGATGTATCACCTGTAACTTTTATGAGCGGATATGCCATTACCTGATTACCTCTGCAATATTTACTACTTCAATGCCTTCTGCCGTAAGTCTTTCTCTGATAGTTCTGACGAACTCAACCGCCTTGGGATTGTCTCCGTGTACACAGACAGAATCTGCCTTTATATCTATATCCCTGCCTGTTACCGCCGTTACTTTGCCGTCCTTTACCATACGGATAACTCTTGTGATAGCTTCTTCCGGATCCGATATCTTGGCATCGGCTCTTGAACGCGGAACCAGCGTTCCGTCTTCCATATAGTTCCTGTCAGCAAATACTTCGCTGGCAACTTTCAGTCCGACCTTATGTGCTGCCATGATGTGTTTGCTTCCTGCAAGTCCGAGCATGATAAGATCAGGATCAACTTCCTTTATTCCCTCACATATGGCAGCTGCAAGATCTTCATCTACAGCAGCCATGTTATAGAATGCTCCGTGCGGCTTTACATGCTGCATCTTAACGCCTGCCGCATCAGTAAATGCCTTCAGCGCACCGACCTGGTACTTGATGTAGGCTTTGGCCTCTGCCGGACTTACTTTCATATTTCTTCTTCCGAATCCCATAAGATCCGGGTATCCCGGATGTGCACCTACCGCAACATTGCCTGCCTTTGCAAGCGCAACTGTCTTCTCCATTACAAGCGGATCGCCTGCATGGTAACCGCATGCCGTATTTGCTGATGTTATATACCTGATAACTTCAGCATCCATTCCGATAGTATAATTTCCGAAACTTTCTCCGATATCCGCATTCAGGTCAACTCTATACATTTACTACCTCCGAATCATTATGTAATATAACAGGCCTTCCGGAAAATGCGGAACATTTCCCTTATTGCCATAAAATGCCAGAGCCTGACGGCCCTGGCGATTATGCTGTCATTTTTCTGCTTTATTATCAGCCGCCTGCAAGAAGCTTTGATGCACTCTCTACGAATGCGGTTGCATTACGTGCTGCGATGAAAAGGAATACACCGATAACGATTACAGCAAGTACGTTGATTACAGGACCGTTCTTATATTTACCCATAAGATCCTTGTCGTTTGTAACGATAAGAAGCAGGATCCCCGTGATAGGAAGCAGGAACGCATTTGCTGCCTGAGCAAAGAGGATGATCTCGGTCGGTGATGCTCCGAGTGTAAGTGTTGCAATAAAACCAAATGCCAGAACGATCATCCATATAGCTTTGAATCTCATCTGCTTGAGGTCTGAACCCCATCCGAGAATACCGGCTGAAGCATATGCTGCTGCAAGAGGAGCTGTGATCGCACTTGAAAAACCTGCTGCGAAAAGTCCGATTCCGAAAATCACTGTCGAGAAGCTTCCGCAAAGCGGCTCCAATGATCTTGCCATGTCACGGCCGTCCTTGATAACGGTTGTGTCAACTCCGCTGGCCTTTACTGCAGATGCGCAGATAATGATTGCAAGAGAGATAATTCCGCCGAGTCCGATTGCAAGAATAGAATCAAGATTTGATGTCGGGATATCCTCTTCCGGATTGTTCCACTTCTTTGCTGCCGATGAGGCATGCAGATAAATATTGTAAGGAACAACTGTTGTACCCATAAGAGCTGCAACTGTCATCCATGCACGGTTGATGGTTGTTCCGTCTTCATTCTTCGGAACCGAAGGAACGAAGAGACCTTTGATAACAGCACCCCAGTCAGGTTTTGAAATAAGCGCGCATATGAGGAAGAGAACGCCCATGATAACAACCAGAGCCGTAAGGAACTTCTCGATCTTCTTGTTGTTTCCGCTCCAGAGGAGGTAGAAAGAAACTGCTACAAGAACAATCGTAAAGATGATCTTCCAGATATCAGGATCAAATGCCGGTGATATCGCTCTCGCACCTAAAACAGCTCCTGAGATGTTTCCTGTCTCATAAGCAACGTTTCCGATGAAGACTGCTGCAATAACAAGTATTGCCAGAAAGATCAGAACACCCTTCCTGCCGTCATATTTCTTACGAAGTGCTTCTGACATTCCGAGTCCGGATGTGATACCGAGACGTGCTGCCATAGTCTGCATGATAATTACCGAAATCGTCGAGAAAAGTATCGCCCACAAAAGTGTGGTTCCGTAGCTCGCACCGGATGTAAAGCAAGATGTAACTGTACCGGGTCCGATAAAAGCAGCTGCAACAACAGCGCCCGGGCCAACTTCTTTAATTCGCTGACCGAATGTTTTCTTTCCTGCCATAACAATAACCTCTTTTTCTTCAAGAATAGAATGCATTGAAAAATGCAAAAAATTACTTCATCATTTTATCACGCTAAACTGTTTTAGTTCAACATTTTTTATTATATTCATCTGTTTTTTTCACAATAAAAGCCCGGATTCAGGCGTAAATCTTATACATTAAGCATAATAATGCTGACAACGGCCAGAACCAGCGCAAGCACATACAGCCTGTTTGCCTTTTCTTTGAAGAACAGAATTCCCGCCAGCGATGTGATTATCAGGGCTCCGACCGCAACTGCCGGGATGACCACCGATGCAGGAAGTACTTCAAGAGCTTTTATCTTGAAAAAGTTGTTTCCGAGATTGCTCAGTCCCAGGAGTACTCCGTAAAAAATATCCTTTCCCGAAAAGGCTGTTATTTTTCCGCCTTCGGTCCTGAGTATATGTATCAGAATAAACACCAGCGCAACTCCGAAGAGCACGGTAAGGTATACGGTGTTATATCCCGTGATTGCATATTTACTGATCAGTTTATTTCCCGTTTCCATAATGGTCCCCGAAATAAAGATAATCAGCAGCAGTACCGCATTGTTTATTTCCAGCTGTTTGAAATCGCTTACCATAAGGAATATTGCCACAGCCATCAGAACTATTCCCGCGGCCTGAATCATGCCGGGACGCTCTCCCATAAATGCTATGGCCACAAGCAATCCGCCCAGAGTACTTATCTGCTTAAAGAAAGATGTGATGGCACTGCCGTTGGCACTGATACTGTCCTTGATATTCAGCAGGTTGATTGGAAATGAAAATCCTGACACCAGACCGGTGGCAAGAACTAAAAATGCGGTCCCGGCCAGCGACTTTTCCGAGAACACAACAGAAACATCGAGCTCGTTCAGATGACTGAACACTTCGAAATATCCGTTGGAGAGACTGACGATCAGAGAGACCACAAATGCAGTCACGTAGTTGCCTAAAACAACGTGATTGTTATTCGCTCCTCTGACTCCCGAAATCTTCAGGGAAAGTGTCAGCATGGAAAAACATATAATAGCCAAGAAAACGTAAATCATACTGCTACCGCCTGCCTTCACGGCATATATTTCATCTCATCTTTTGCTGTCCGTCTGTTGATTTTTCTTTCTCACCGGAAATACCTTTCCGTATTTCTGCCTCAGATATGCAATAACCGGTTCATCCGGCATTTCTTTAAAGATTCCGAAAACCGCCGTTCCGCTGCCGCTCATGCCCGCAAGCTCCGCACCTTCCGCAAGCAGCTGTTCCTTTATCTCACGGATGACCGGAAACATCTCTGCCGTAACCGCTTCAAGCACGTTCGCACATTCCGGCTTTTCCGCAAGCCTGTCGTATGCGGCATAAACGTCTTTTGTCGAGGCACCGGCTTCCGGCTTGACTATCACAACATAATCTCCGTGACCGTCCTCCGCCGGAGAAAGTATCTCTCCTATTCCCCTGCATCTCTGGCATCCGCCTTTGATAAAAAACGGAACATCAGCACCTATCTTTGCCGCGGCCGTCTCCAGTTCATCGGGAGTTTTCCCCAGCCCGCAGAGAACATTTGCCGCTTTAAGTACTTCCGCCGCATCCGAACTTCCGCCTCCGAGTCCTGCCTGTGACGGAATATTTTTTTTAAGGAAAATGCTGACACCCCGCTCATCTCCTTCGGGAATAAGCGCACGAAATGCCTTCACTGCCAGATTGCGTCCGTCAGTCGGAACTCCCGGTTCGTCACACTCCAGTACGACCCGTCCGTCATCACGCGGTGTTATCTCCAGCTCATCATACAGATCCACCGTCTGCATCACCATATCAAGAAGATGGTATCCGTCTTCGCGGATGCCTGTTATATCAAGTCCGATATTTATTTTTGCATATGCGCGGGTCTTCATTTACTGTCAGCTGCTTTGCCTTAAGCTCAGCATTTTTCCGGTTCCGGATAATCAACGCCCATCGTATCTACGGTAACGCTCTTCATCACCTGATCCTCGTAAGGTCTGTCGGCGCGGTCTGTCGGGCCTGCTGCAATCTTGTCCACGGTATCAAGTCCTTCCGTCACTGCTCCGAAAGCCGCATACTGTCCGTCAAGGAAATCACCGTCTGCATGCATGATGAAGAACTGGCTTCCCGCAGAGTCGGGGTTCATGGCACGCGCCATCGAGATGACTCCTCTCTTGTGACTGAGCTTGTTGTCAAATCCGTTCATCGAGAATTCTCCCGGGATCGAATAAGCCGGGCCGCCCCATCCTGTTCCTTCCGGATCTCCGCCCTGGATCATGAATCCCGGAATGACACGGTGG
>JAGHSD010000162.1 GCA_018066045.1 Candidatus Darwinimomas equi
AAGAGGATATTATGTGTGTGATGATCCCGAATGCAGGAACAGACTTTTAAGCAGCAGAAAAGTAAGCAGTACGCTTAAGGAGGCACTGGCAGGTATTGAATGACAGGATAACCGGAATGCTTGGACTGGCAAAGAAAGCCGGTAAGCTTATAAGCGGAGAGGATATGGTATTGGATGCCATACGTTCACGCAAAGCGGGAATAGTTATAGTTGCAGAGGATGCATCGGATAATACGAAAAAGCTTTTTCATGATAAATGCAGGTATTACGGAATACGGATTTACGAATACGGAACGAAAGCGGAATCCGGGCATGCATCAATGGCGATTTGTGACAGAAATTTTGCTGAAAGCATAAAGAAATTATTTGACTGATTATATCTGGAGGAGAAAATTGAGAGTTAACGATCTTTCTAAAGAGCTGGGAGTAGCAAACAAGGAGCTGATTGCTTTCCTGAATGAAAACGGAGCAGAAGTAAAAAGTCATATGTCCAATGTGACTGATGAACAGGCTCAGAAGGTGCGTGATGCATTCGGTGAGCCGAAACCGGAACCGGAGAAACCGGTAAAGGTAGACAAGCCGATTAAAAAGGAGAAGCCGGTCAAGTCCGCAAAGGCGGAAGAGATAGAGAGGGCGTCCAGGCCGGTAAAGGTAGACAAGCCGGTTTATAAAAAACCGGAGCAGCCGGAAGAGCAGGGAGACGATGAGCCGAAGAAGAAGAAACTCACTGCAGTGTTCAGACCGCAGAATGCACAGCAGCCGAGAAAAGTCGTAAGGCAGAAAGTCGATCCGGCATCAACGGGACGTGTGATTACGGTTGCAAAGAAAACAGAAGAACCTGAACGGAAGGAAGAACCCGCAAAACCGGTACAGCAGCCGGTTCAGGAAATTCCGGCACCGGTACAGGAGAAGCCTACAGCTGAAACCAAGGCTCCGGTTCAGCAGCCGGTTCAGAATAAACCGGAAGTAAAGAAAGCTCCATTGTTTGAGGGTCGTGACAAAGTCACAACTCTTGGTAATGTTTTTGCAAATCAGCCAAAGAAAGATAAAGCTCCGACATCCGGAAACGGATCAAACCAGAATAACAGAAACAACAGAAACAACAGAAATAATCACGATAACAGACAGCAGAGACCTGACAGAAATCAGCAGAATCAGAGACCGGCACAGCAGGGTAAAGACGGACAGCAGGAGAGAAAACCGGTAAGATTCGAGAACAGAAATAATCAGAAACCGAATCCGGCACGTCCGGGACAGGCACCTGCAAATGCAACAAACGGTGCATTCGGCAAGAAGACAAATAATAACAAGCAGGGAAAGAACAATTATAAGGATAAGAATGACAAGAAACACCGCACCGAGGACGGACCGGTAAATAAGAACGGTAAAGTTTCAAAGCATCCGTTTATCAAGCCGGAAACAGTTGTCAAAGAAGAAGTTGATGACGATATTAAAGAGATTATCATCCCTGAGACAATCAATATCAAGGATCTTGCAGGCAAGCTGAAGCTTCAGCCGGCAGTTATCGTAAAGAAGCTCTTTATGAAGGGTGAGCTTGTTAATGTAAACACAGAGCTTTCATTTGAACAGGCAGAAGAAATTGCTCTTGAATATGAAGTAATCTGTACGATGGAAGAGAAGGTTGATGTTATTGCAGAACTTCTGAAGGAAGCAGAAGAGGATGAGGCAGACATGATTACCCGTCCTCCTGTAGTCTGTGTAATGGGTCATGTTGATCACGGTAAGACATCTCTTCTTGATAAAATCCGTTCGACAAATGTGACCAGCCGTGAGGCCGGAGGCATCACTCAGGCTATCGGTGCATATCAGGCAAGAATCGGAGACCGTATGATCACATTCCTTGACACACCGGGACATGAGGCTTTCACAGCTATGCGTATGAGAGGTGCTCAGTCTACCGACATCGCAGTACTGGTTGTTGCAGCAGATGACGGCGTTATGCCGCAGACAGTCGAGGCTATCAATCATGCAAAGGCAGCGGGAGTTGATATCGTTGTCGCAGTAAACAAGATAGATAAGCCGGCTGCAAATATCGACAGAGTTAAACAGGAACTTTCCGAGTATGAGCTTATTCCTGAGGATTGGGGCGGAACGACAGCATTTTGCCCTGTATCCGCAAAGACGGGAGAAGGAATAGAAGATCTTTTGGAGATGATTATACTTACTGCGGATGTTAAGGAGCTTAAGGCAAATCCGAACAGACTTGCAAGAGGTATCGTTATCGAGGCAGAGCTTGACAAGGGACGCGGTCCGGTTGCTACTGTACTTGTTCAGAAGGGTACTTTGAATGTAGGCGATTTCGTTGCGGCCGGTGCATGCTCGGGTAAGGTACGTGCCATGATCAACGATAAGGGTCAGAGAGTTAAAACGGCGACTCCTTCAACACCGGTAGAGATACTCGGACTTTCGGATGTTCCGAATGCAGGTGAAGTATTCGTAGCATGTAAGAGTGATAAGGAAGCCAAGGACTTTGCCGCAACATTCGTTACGGAGAACAAGAACAAGCTTATTGAAGAGACCAAGTCAAAGATGAGCCTTGATGATCTGTTTAATCAGATTCAGGCAGGAAATGTCAAGGAACTTCCGATTATCGTTAAGGCTGATGTTCAGGGATCTGTCGAGGCAGTTAAGCAGAGTCTTCTCAAGCTTTCCAATGAAGAAGTCCAGATCAAGGTTATACATGGCGGCGTAGGTGCTATCAATGAGTCGGATGTTTCTCTTGCTTCGGCAAGCAATGCTATTATTATCGGATTCAATGTAGGTCTTGACCCGAATGCAAAACCGACTGCAGACAGCGAGAAGGTAGACATCAGACTGTATTCAGTCATCTACAATGCAATAGAGGATATCGAACATGCGATGAAGGGAATGCTTGCTCCTGTATATGAGGAGAAAGTAATCGGACATGCAGAGATACGTATGATATTCAAGGCATCGGGAGTCGGATCTATAGCAGGTTCTTATGTGCTTGACGGAATGTTCCAGAGAGGTTGCAAGGCAAGAATCACACGTGAGGGAGAGCAGATATTTGACGGAAATGTTGCTTCACTCAAGAGATTCAAGGATGATGTCAAGGAAGTTAAGGCAGGTTATGAATGCGGTCTGGTATTCGACGGATTCAATGATATCCGTGAGGGAGATCAGATCGAAGGATATATGATGGTTGAGGTACCGAGACAATAATGCGAAAAGGCAGTATAAAAAACACAAGAATCAATTCTGAAGTTCAGAAGGAATTGTCTCTGATCATCGGTGAGCTTAAGGATCCGAGAATAGATCCTATGGCTACGGTGACAGAGGTCAATGTAACTCCTGATCTTAAGTATTGCACGGCTTATATCAGCGTGCTGGGGGATGAAGAACACGGTAATGAAACGATTACCGGACTGGAGAATGCTTCAGGCTTTATCAGAAGAGAACTGGCAGCGAGAGTCAACTTGAGGAATACTCCGGAGCTTAAATTCATTCAGGACAGATCACTGGAATACGGAATCCATATGTCCAGACTGATTGATGAAACTATAGCAAAGGATAAAGAGGCACATGTGCCTGATGAGGATGATGAGCGTATTAACTGATTTAATCAGCAAAGCGGAAACTATTGCAATCATAGGTCATATAAGACCGGACGGGGATGACATAGGGTCATGCCTCGGAACATATAATTATATACAGGATAATTATCCTGACAGAAAAAAAGTCAGGGTGTTCCTGGAATCCAAAATAGCAAAATTCAGTTTCATGCACGGTTATGATGATATCTGCAGTAAGATAAACAAGGATGACCGTGAATATGATCTGGTAATCTGTCAGGATGCTTCGACAGTGGAAAGACTCGGGGATTTTTATGAGATCCTTAAAACTGCAAGGCACAGCTTCTGTATAGATCATCACAAGACCAATGACGGCTTTTGTGAGTTCAATGATGTAAGGCCGGATGCCAGCTCGACATCAGAGGTGGTGTATGAACTTATGGAAGAAGAAAAGATCAGCAGGAACACAGCTGAGTGTCTTTATACCGGAATAGTTCATGATACCGGAGTTTTCCAGTATACGTGCATGTCTCCGCGAACTATGGAGATTGCGGGCAAACTGCTTGCGAAGGGTCTTGATCCGGAGTTTATAGTTTCATATACGTTCTATCAGAAATCGTATAATCAGCTCAGAGCATGGGGATATGCTTTTCAGAATGCACAGACGGAATGCGAAGGACAGATCATATATTCGATATTTACATGGAAAGATATGAAGAAATTCGGAATATCGAGTATAGAGCTTGACGGGATATCATCCGAACTGCGACTGGTTGATACAGCTGAATTCTCAATGCTGATCTATCAGGACGGGCCGGATACATTCAAACTGAGTATGCGTACAAAGAATAAGGTGGACTGCTCGGTTATTGCACAGAATCATAACGGAGGAGGCCATGCCAAGGCTTCAGGATGTACGATAGAGGGAGATCCGGAAGATATCGCTAAAATGATTATCGAAGAAGTGAAGGAGCAGTTATAACTTAATGGATGGGGTATTGAACATCTATAAGGAAGCGGGATGGACATCTTTTGATGTAGTTGCAAAGATGAGGGGCATCCTGAAAATAAAAAAAATCGGTCATACAGGAACACTGGATCCGGCTGCAACAGGGGTGCTTCCGGTATGCATCGGAAAAGGGACCAAGAAAGTTGAAAGCTTTATGGCGGACGACAAGGTTTACAGAGCCGTCATGCTGCTCGGAGTCACGACAGATTCCCAGGATATGACAGGTGAGATTCTGACACGAAGTGAGGTAAATCTTACAGAACAGGATGTTAGAGAGGCAATTGAGAGTTTTATCGGAGGATATGACCAGATTCCGCCTATGTACTCGGCAAAAAAGGTCAGAGGCAGGAAATTAGTGGATATGGCACGAAAAGGAATCGAGGTCGAAAGAAAGCCGAGATTTGTCAATATCATGGATATCGGCATAGACGATATGAGTCTTCCGAGAGTGACAATGACCGTTACGTGTTCGAAAGGGACATATATTCGTACCCTCTGCCATGATATAGGGCAGAAATTAGGGTGCGGAGCTGCCATGGAAAGCCTGATAAGGACCAGGGTAGGACGTTTTAAGATAGAAGATGCCGTAACTTTAGACGATTTACAGAAACTTGCCGATGAAGACAGGCTGGAAGAGGTTGTAATTACGGATATCTTTTAGTAAAATAAATCTATATGCGTTTAAATTTTTAGGAGGGTTACCGAAATGAAAGTTTATGAAACTAAACAGATTCGCAACGTTGTACTACTTGGACACGGAGGTGCAGGTAAGACGACAATAGCAGAGGCTATGGCATTTGTTACCGGCGCAATTTCCAAGATGGGAAAGAC
>JAGHSD010000142.1 GCA_018066045.1 Candidatus Darwinimomas equi
GTTGAGGTTGAGGCAAGCGGAAGTATAATCAAAAACGTTATGACGTTCATTGTCCCCCATACAGGAAATATGAAAGGTATCGGTACAGCTGCGGCCATAGGCATTGTAGGCGGGCGTACAGAAAAAATGCTGAATGTTCTGTCGGAGATATCTGACAAAGAACTGGAACTGATGCAGTATTTTCTTTCAAGCGTTCCCATCGTTACAAGCTACGCAAAAGACGGCAGGATGTTTGACATTATTGTTACGGTAAAGAACAGAGACAGTTATGCAAAAGTCAGAATAGCAGATTTCCACACCAATTTTGTTTATATTGAAAAAGACGGGAAAGTGATTCTTGATAAACCGCTTGACGATGAAGCTTCGGAGACCCGTACAGACAGATCTGTATTATCGGTTGAAAAGATATGGGATTTTGCTCTTAATTCCGATTGGGAGAAAATGAAGCTGTTCTTAGATCCGCAGATTAAGTATAATATGGCAATCAGTGAAGAGGGTCTGAAGAACAGTTACGGAGCCAATATAGGTAAAACACTGCTGGCAATCTACGGAGATAAGGATATCAAGGTTCGTGCGCGTGCTGCTGCAGCAGCAGGTTCGGATGCCAGAATGAACGGATGTGAGATGCCGGTAATTATTAATTCCGGAAGCGGCAACCAGGGAATGACGGCCTCGATTCCTGTAATAACATATGCAAGAGAGCTGGATGTAACTGAGGAGAAAATGTATCGTGCGCTGGCACTGAGCAATCTGATAGCAATTCATCAGAAAACCGGAATAGGCACACTGTCTGCATATTGCGGGGCAATGAGCGCGGGAATAGGTGCCGGATGCGGAGTCGCATATCTTCTGGGAGCTGATCTTGAGGCCATTAAACACACAATAACAAATGCTGTAGTTACTGTTTCAGGTATTATCTGTGACGGTGCAAAAGCATCGTGTGCATCTAAGATTGCGACAGCTGTTGAAGCCGGTATAAACGGTTATTATATGTATCTGAACGGCAATAATTTTAACGCCGGAGACGGAATAGTAGGCGAAGATGTAGAAGATACTATAAGAAATGTCGGTAAACTTGCAAGTGAGGGAATGAGGGACACTAATGATGTAATCATAGACATCATGATACACGACTGACTTTTTCAGACATTTTGCGGTTTTAAGGGCCTGTGTTCATTCATAGGCCCTTCTGTGTTATAATATTACATTATGATTAAGAATCTTATTTTTGATATGGGAAATGTTCTCATCAATTATACTCCCGTGCATTTTATGGACAGGGAAGGTATAACTGATGAAAAAGACCGGGAAATACTATTGCGGGAATTGTTTCATTCAGAAGAATGGATACTGGCGGATGCAGGAAAAATCAAAGCTAAAGAGATATATGAAAGGTGCATAAAAAGGATTCCGAAGCATCTGCATGAAGCGGCAGAAAAATTCACGCTCCATTGGTTTGAACCGCTCGAACCCATTCCGGGAATGGAAGAATTTGTGCGAAAAAACAAAGAGATGGGCAAAGGCATTTATTTGTTGTCCAATGCTCCGGATACGGCACATTTATATGTTAACAAGGTTCCCGCTATCGAATGCTTTGACGGGATAGTAATTTCTTCGGATATAAGAATGGAGAAGCCATACAGGGAGATATTTGATTACGTCTGCAGTACATTCGGGCTGAAAGCAGACGAATGCCTGTTTATCGATGATGTTAAGAAAAATGTCGACGGAGCAGAAGCTGCAGGGATGCACGGATATCAGTTTGCGGGAGATACAGAGAAACTATGGATGTTCGTAAACTCACTATAGAAGAATACACAAATCTGTTTGCAGGCAGTGATCCGGCGCCGGGAGGCGGAGGAGCTGCCGGAGTGGTTGCGGCACTTGCGGCTGCAGCAGGTGAGATGGTATGCTCACTTACGCTCGGTAAAAAGAAATATGAAAGCATTGAGCATGAAATAAAAGGAATCGCATTAAGGCTTAATGATGCAAGAGATAAACTGCTGTCACTTTCAGACAAGGATGCGGAGGCTTTTGAACCTTTGTCAAAGGCGTATAGGAATCCTGTAAAAAATGATGAAGAGATGGACATATTGTATGAGAATGCGGCGGGTGTGCCTCTTGAAATCATGAGAGTAACTTTTTCCATACTTGAAGAAATTGATTTTCTGACAGAAAACGGAAGCAGACTGGCTGTCAGCGATGCAGGATGTGCGGCGGAGTTTGCAAGAGCAGCAATTGCATCAGAGATACTCAATGTGAAAATCAATACCAGACATATAAAAAATCAGGAACTCAGAAAAGAAATTGATGATGAAGCTGATGTAATGTACGATGCTGCTATGAAGAAATGTGATATGATTTTCAGTAAAGTCATGGAAGTGTTAAAATGATTGAATTGTTGAAAGGGAAGTCGGTTTCCGACAAGATTAAAGAGAATATTATTGAGATGCTCAGCGGCGGGACTATAGTACCCAGACTGGCAGTAGTAAGGGTCGGTGAAAAACCGGAAGATATTGCGTATGAAAAAAGTGCGGCGAAGAAACTTACCGGAATGGGAATCGAGGTAATAAGCTGCGCACTTCCTTCGGATATATCTCCGGAAAAATTCAAGTCGGAGTTTTCTTCAATTAACGGAGATGCCGATATAGACGGAATACTGATTATGAGACCGCTTCCCGGGCATCTGAAAGAAGCTGAGCAGTGGATGGTAAATACCATTGATCCGGAAAAAGATGTGGATGGCGTAAGCCCCGTTAATCTTGCAGGGATAATGCGCGGCGATACGTCAGCATTTGCCCCGTGCACAGCACAGGCGGTAACAGAGATACTTAAAGGGCACGGAATAAGCCTTCAGGGAAAAAATATCACAATTATCGGAAGGAGCATGGTGGTGGGCAAACCGTTGGCGATGCTTCTGCTGACTGAAAATGCAACAGTAACAATCTGTCATACAAAGACTGAAAATTTATCGAAAATGTGCCGGGCGGCGGATATTATTGTTGCAGCCACAGGACATGGAAAACTTGTCGGCTCGGATTTTGTAAGAAAAGGGCAGATACTTGCAGATGTGGGAATTGATGTTGATTCCGAAGGCAATCTGATTGGAGATATTGATTTGGCAGAGATAGAAGCGGAAGGCATCAGCGTTATGGCAACACCTGTACCGGGGGGAGTAGGTACAGTAACTACGGCCGTTCTTGCAGAACACATCTGCCGGGCGAAAATCAGAAAAAACAGACAGTTTTGAAAAACCTCTTAGTTCTTTTTCTCTCCGTGTGAGATGAAAAAGATAGTAAAAACAGTATTTATTGCTGTGTGTTTCCTGCTGTGCGGGATAATATACAGCTGCGGTAAAACGCAGACAGTGAACCTGGATGAAACCGGTTCGGCGGGCAGCATCGAAAATTCCGATACGGAACAATCATTATCGGAAGAATGTGATGACGAGCCTGATACACCGGCGGAAACCCAAAGTGAAACTACGGAACCCGAAAGCATACGCGGGATTATTGTGTATGTCTGCGGAGCAGTGAATAATCCGGGAGTATACGAGCTTAATACCGGCGATAGAATTATCGATGCAGTTGAAACAGCGGGGGGATTTGCCGGAGAGGCTGATATTGATTATCTGAATCTGGCAGAAACAGTGGGTGACGGACTGAAAATATATGTTCCGACTGAAAAGGAAGTTGAAGAGGGCTATTCTGAGAAACCAGTGAGTGCTTCCGTAAATCCGTCAGCAGATTCCGGCTCTGCCGGTATGGCAGAAAAAGTAAATATCAATACTGCGCAGATTGAACAGCTTAAGACGCTGAAAGGTGTGGGAGATTCCAGAGCAAAAGATATTATTGAATTCAGGAATACGCATGGGCCGTTTGAAAAAATAGAGGATATAATGCTTGTCCCGGGGATCAAGAACGGGATGTTTGAAAAAATAAAAGATAATATAGAGGTGTAAAATGGCTGAAACATTTGGAAAAGATGCATTTATGTTGTCGGGAGAGACGCAGATAGGTGATGTTCAGATTTCTGATGACGCACTGGCTGCAATTGCGGGAATCGCAGCAACTGAAGTTGAGGGAGTTGCTTCCATGGCAGGGAATATAACCAATGAACTGGTTAGTAAGTTCGGAGTGAAATCACTGAGTAAGGGTGTTAAGATTTCCGTTGAGGACAGACAGGTTTATGTTGATGTCAGTATTAATATACTGTA
>JAGHSD010000038.1 GCA_018066045.1 Candidatus Darwinimomas equi
ATATATTATCGAGATTTCCATAACAGGAAATGTCGTTATTAGCGCGGCAAAGGATATAGGTTTAAACACGGGTATGAGTGCAGCACTTGCTACTTCTCTTGTTGGTATCCTGTCCATATTTAATGCTTTCGGAAGACTGTTGTCAGGTACACTTTTCGATAAATGCGGTCGTAAGCTTACGATGACATTTGCTTCATCTGCATGTATTATTGCATCTGCACTGATTCTTCTGGCTCTCATTAATCAGTCGGTTGTATTGGGAATAGCGGGATTGTGCATAGCAGGTTTATCCTATGGATTCTCCCCGACGGTATCATCTGCCGTATGCGCTGATTTTTACGGACCCGAACTGTTTCCGAACATTTTCAGTATAGTTTCTACTATGCTGATACCGACTTCTTTATTTGCTACAATAGTCGGAACTATGGTTACTGTATCCGGTTCATATAACGGTGCAATGATTCTCGTTATTGTTGTTTCAAGTATTTCATTGGGACTGTCATTTGCAATCAGGAAACCGGGAATCAGTTCATATAAACAGAATAATATGTAATTCTTATCCGGACGTTATCGAGTATTTCGTCCGGGTTATCGTTTTTTGTATAATAATTTTGGAGGATAGATTATGGCGGAGGAACAGGTTGTAAAAAAGAAGAGGGTTATTGATCCGAACTCAGCTGCATACAAGCTGGGTCAGATTACGAACCGAAACTACACGGAGGCGTGGGAAGCAAAGAACAGAGGAGAGAAAATCGGCTGGTGCTCGAGTAATTTTCCTCAGGAGCTTCACAGGACTTTGGGTGTAGCTGTTGTTTATCCTGAGAATCAGGCGGTTGCAATTGCAGTTAGAGGAGCAGGCGAGAGGGTTTGTGATGAAGCGGAAGCACTTGGTTATTCCAATGACATATGCGCTTATGCACGAATCAGCAATGCTTATGCACTGAATCCGAATGCACCGGAGTGCGATATGCCTCTTCCTGATTTTCTGCTTTGCTGCAACAATATCTGCAAGTGTATGGTCAAATGGTATGAGAATGTAGCGAGAGAGCTTAATATACCTATCATTATGATAGATATACCTTATAACCATTACTATGATCCTACTCCGGAACAGATTGCATATGTAGGACAGCAGTTCCGTGATGCTATCAGGCAGCTTGAAGAGCTCACCGGAAAGAAATGGCATGAGAAGAAATTTGAGGAAATCTGCAGGAATACAAATGCAACATCAAAGGCTATGCTCAGAGTAGCAGATTGTCTGCAGTATGTTCCGTCACCAATGGCCGGATTTGATCTGTTCAACCATATGGGAGTACTTATTACTGCCCTTGGAGCTCCGGACTCTGCACCGGCATTTAACCAGCTTGCAGATGAGATGGAGCAGTTTGTTAAGGAGCATAAGTCGACTTTCAGGGGAGAGCGTGAAGACTACAGAATCATGTATGAAGGAATTGCCTGCTGGCCGCATCTGAAATTTACGGCAAAGAGTCTTATTGCAAAGAATATTAATGTGGCAGCAACTATTTATGCGGTTGCAACAGTGCATATCTATGATAATTTTGATGATATGATTAAATCATATTTTTATATTCCGGGCGCTATGAATCTTGAGCAGTCAAGAGACCGTCGTATAAAGCTCTGCAAACAGAATAAGGTTGAAGGACTTCTTGTTCATACAAACAGATCCTGCAAGAACTGGTCGGGAATTATGCCGGAGATGAGCCGTCAGATCGGAGAGGCATGCAATATTCCGGTTGTAGCATTTGACGGAGATCAGGCAGATCCCAGAAACTTCTCTGAGGCTCAGTATGAGACAAGAGTTCAGGGACTTATGGAGACTATGCAGGCAAGAAAGGAGGCAAAGTAATGGCTGATTATAACACACTTATCAATCAATTTCATGATATAGCTTCCAATCCCGCAAAACAGCTCAGACATTATCTGGACAGCGGAAAGAAGGTTGCCGGTGTTTCTCCGGTTTATACTCCGGAGGAGATAGTACATTCCATGGGAATCGTTCCTATGGGAATCTGGGGCGCTGATGTTGAACTCAGTGAGTCCAAGAGGTATTTTCCGGCATTTATATGTTCGATAATGCAGTCGATTATTGAACTTGGAATCAAGGGAACATACAGCGGACTGAGTTTTGTGATGATGCCTTCACTTTGTGATTCAATGCAGGTAGCGGCAGAGAACTGGAAGTGGGCTGTACCGTCTATACCGGTCATCTATGCAGACTGGCCGCATAACAGATCACAGGCTGGTCATGATTATATCGTTGCGACTCATAGACGCCAGATTGAAAAGATCAGTGAGATTACAGGCGCTGAATACTCGGATGCAAAGCTTTCTGACAGTATCGCTGTTTATAAAGAACACGCAGAGGTTATGAGAGCATTTTCCCAGAAGGCCGGTTTATGCGGCATGAAGGCTGCTGACAGACAGGCTGTTTTCAAATCAGCATGGTTTATGCTTAAAGAAGAACATACGGCTCTGGTAAAAGAGCTCATGGAGACTATGAATCCGTCTGATGAGAATCGTATTAATGTTCTGACTACAGGAATACTTGCCGACCAGCCGGATCTTCTGAAAGCGATGGATGAGCTTGGCTTCAATATTGTATGGGATGATGTTGCACATGAATCCAGACAGTATTACGTTGAATACAAAGGAGAGAATCCGCTGGATATCCTTGCGAACAAGTTCTGCGGCATGAAACACTGCAGTCTGATTTATGATTATGACAAGACGAGAATCGGACTGGTTATCGACGAAGCGAAACTATATGGTGCAAAGGCCATTATCTATATTCAGACTAAGTTCTGCGATCCGGAGGAATTTGACTATGTATTCCTTAAGAGAGAAGCAGAGAAGGCAGGACTTCCGATAGTTATGATTGAGGTTGACAGACAGATGACAAATTACGATCAGGCGAAGACTGCATTACAGACTTTAAAAGAAATGTTATGACATTATGTAAATACAGGAGGAGATTTTAGCGATGAATGCTTATCTGGAACCAAAACATGAGATGGTCAGAAAGCTTGTCAGACAGTTTGCCGAGACAGAGCTGACCAAAGAGGTGATTGATGAGATAGAAGAAACTCATGAATACCCCAAAGAGATTTTCGACAAGATGGCAAAATGCGGATTCTACGGCATGAGAGTTCCGCAGGAGCTTGGAGGTCAGGGAGCTGATTACCGTTCCTATGTTATTATGGCTGAGGAGCTTGCAAGGGTTTCAGTTGTTTCCAATATCTGGGCAACAACACCTAACTCACTTGCGGGAGGTCCGATACTTAATGAGGGAACCGACGAGCAGAAGGAAAAATATCTTAAACCGGTTATGAACGGTGAGATGAAGATCTGTTTCGCTCTTACTGAGCCTGAAGCCGGATCTGATCCTTCAGGAATGACAACTACGGCGGTAAAGGATGGTGACGATTATATCCTTAACGGACGTAAGTGTTTTATCACGATGGCTCCTATTGCTGATTATGCGATTGTATTTGCACGTACTAATCCCGATCCGAAGGCAAGAGAAATCTCTGCATTTATCGTTGATATGAAACTTGAAGGTGTATCCACAGGTGCACCGGAGAAGAAGATGGGTGTTATCGGATGCCCGACTTCAGATGTAATTCTGAACAACGTAAGAGTAAGCAAGGATGCACTTTTAGGTGAAGAAGGTTCAGGACTCAGAAATGCACTTGCTACACTTGATGTAGGCCGTATGGCATGTGCTGCGCAGGCAGTAGGTGTTGCCGAGGCAGCACTTGAAGAGGCAATTAAATACTCTAAAGAGCGTAAGCAGTTCGGCAAGCCGCTTTGCAAGCATCAGGCTATTGCTTTTATGCTGGCTGATATGGCTACGGAAGTTGAGGCTATGAGAGGTCTTCTCTATCAGGCTGCATGGATGAAGGATAAGGGTTCCAAGGAGGTCGGAAAGTTTGCTTCTATGGCTAAGTATTACTGTGCTGAGAAGGCAAATGAGATCTGCGGCAAGGCTGTGCAGATCCACGGCGGTTACGGTTTCATGAAAGATTACAAAGTTGAAAGATTCTATCGTGATGCAAGAGTTATGACTATCTACGAAGGTACTTCTCAGGTTCAGCAGATGGTTATCTCAA
Source organism: Candidatus Darwinimomas equi (assembly GCA_018066045.1). Taxonomy (GTDB): domain Bacteria; phylum Bacillota; class Clostridia; order Lachnospirales; family Lachnospiraceae; genus Darwinimomas; species Darwinimomas equi. The sequence goes on from JAGHSD010000038.1 coordinate 4,131, forward strand.
GGGCAATCTTAAAGTAAGGAGGAAAGGAAAATGAAGATTATCGTTTGTGCTAAACAGGTTCCTGATACAACTGAAGTTAAGATTGATCCGGTTAAGGGAACACTTATTAGAGACGGAGTTCCGTCAATTCTTAATCCTGATGATGCAAATGCCCTTGAGGCAGCTCTTCAGATCAAGGATGCTGATCCTGATACTACTGTTACTATAGTTTCAATGGGCCCGCCCCAGGCAACTGAGATGATCAGAGAATGCCTTGCAATGGGAGCTGACAACGGAATACTTCTTTCGGACAGGGCTTTCGGAGGCGCTGATACTATAGCAACATCTTCTCAGATTGCTGCTGCAATCAGAAAAATTGCTGATTATGATATCATCTTTGCCGGACGTCAGGCTATTGACGGTGATACCGCTCAGGTTGGACCGCAGATAGCAAGAAGACTTGGTCTTCCGGTAGTTACTTATGTTCAGAAGATCAGAGAGTTTAAAGACGGCAAAGTAATAGTTGAGCGTCAGCTTGAAGACGGATATGAGGTTCTTGAAGTGCAGATGCCGTGTCTTCTTACAGCTGTTAAGGAACTTAACACTCCGAGATATATGACTGTTCACGGAATCATGGATGCATATAAGGCAGATATCCCCGTATGGAATCATGATGACCTCGGACTTGCTCCCGAATGCTGCGGATTGAATGCTTCTCCGACACAGGTTCTCAGATCATTTACTCCGGCTCCTAAGGGCAAGGGTGAGATGGCAGCAGGCTCTGTAAAAGATATGACAGAGACATTGGTAGACAGACTTAATGAAAAACATTTAATTTAACGGGAGGAATAGATCATGGCTATTATTGTTAAAACAAATGAATGCAAGGGCTGTGGACTGTGCGTTAAGAACTGCCCGTTTGATGCAATTGCCCTGAATGCAGACAGAAAAGCTGTTGTCGGTGCGGGATGTACTGAGTGCGGTAAATGCGTTGATGCCTGTCCTTTCAAGGCTATTGAAAAGAAGTCGCTCGCTGCTGCAGAGAAGAAAACCGTAAACATCCATGATTATCATGGCGTCTGGGTTTTCGCTGAGCAGAGAGGCGGAAAACTCATGAATGTTGTTATCGAGCTTCTTGGAGAAGGAAGAAAGCTTGCTGATGAGATCGGCACAGAACTGTGTGCAGTTCTTCTTGGTGAGAATGTTAAGGGTCTTACAGATGAACTTATCGGGTATGGTGCAGATAAGGTTTATTATGCTGATGCACCTGAGCTCAAGAGCTATACAACTGATGCATATACTAAAGTAATATATGATGCTATCAATGAGTATAAACCTGAGATAGTTCTCCTGGGTGCTACTCATATCGGACGTGATCTTGGTCCTTGTCTGTCTGTTCAGTGTGAGACGGGACTTACTGCTGACTGCACAAAGCTGGGAATAGATCCTGAAGATAAGAAGATTCAGCAGACCAGACCTGCATTCGGCGGAAACCTTATGGCTACCATCGTATGTCCGAATAACAGACCGCAGATGAGTACGGTTCGCCCGGGCGTTATGGCAAAAGCAGAATTTGACAAAAACCATAAGGGAACAGTTATTGAGTTAAAACCAAGTCTCAAGGCAGAGGATCTGAGAGTAAAGGTTCTCGAGATAATCAACAGTGTTGAGAATCAGGTAAGTCTTACGGATGCCAAGATTATCGTATCCGGCGGTATGGGACTCGGAAGACCGGAAGGATTCGAACTGATTCAGAAGTTGGCCGACAGACTCGGTGGTGTAGTGGGTTCTTCACGTGCATGTGTTGATGCAGGATGGATTCCGCACAGCCATCAGGTCGGACAGACAGGTACTACCGTTAAACCTGATATTTACATTGCCTGCGGTATTTCCGGAGCTATCCAGCATGTTGCAGGTATGAAGGAATCAGGATACATCGTTGCAATAAATAAAAACGAAGCTGCTCCTATTTTCGAGATAGCTGATTACGGTATTGTCGGTGATCTGTACGAAGTTATTCCGGCATTTATCGAGGCACTTGATGCAAAAAACAAATAATCCGTGTAAAGGGTGAATCCGTGACTTTCAATCTGGTAGAAAAATCCATATATGATATCTTGAAAGAACAGGCTGCTTATCATGGTAATGAAGAGGCAGTAGTTGATGTATCAAAGAGATACACATATGCCGAACTTGATAGTGTATCGGATGAATATGGATGCAGGTTCCTGCAGCAGGGAATAAGACACGGAGTCAGAGTTGCTCTTATTTCAGAAACATCAGCAGATGCCATTGCCGTTTTCTATTCACTGATGAAACTCGGTGCCGTTGTAACATTGCTTTCTCCGAGTCTTGTAGAAGAGAGTATGAATCATGCACTGTCAGTTTCTGATGCTGAGTATATAATCACGACATGCAAAGAGATAAGGGCATCCTTTGACAGCACATACAGGTTTTTCTCTGTTGTTGATAACGGATATGAGATGCTTCCGGAAGAAAAAGCTGACAGAAATGAATACGACAGGATCTGCATGGATACGGATGTTCACAGTTCGGGAGCGGTTCTGTTTACATCCGGCTCCACAAGCGGACCCAAGG
>JAGHSD010000095.1 GCA_018066045.1 Candidatus Darwinimomas equi
CAGTTAGTGATTTCGATGCTTCCATGAACCGATTTATGGTTTGTGGTTGGTGTGACTCAGGAAGATCTAAAATATTTTCAGTCGATGCCATTAGATATCAAAGTAGCTATGACAAAGACGAGAATAAGAGAATGGATTACTTATTTTGGAGTGAGCGGCTCTTATGTCAGTTTTTCCGGTGGTAAAGACAGTACGGTGCTTTTACACCTGGTACGTGAACTTTATCCTGATGTAGAAGCTGTATTCATAAATACAGGACTTGAATATCCTGAAATACAGAGTTTTGCGAAAAGTACGGAAAATGTAACAGTGCTGACACCTAAAATGCCATTCAACAAAGTGATTTCAAAATATGGATACCCATTTATAAGCAAAGAAATATCTCAGATTATCTATGAAGGAAGAAAATATGATCCTGAAACAGGCAAGTATCAGTACAGAATAGATAAGCTGAACGGCAAAGGTGATTATAGCTGCAGTAAATACAGACCTTTACTGGATGTTGATTTCAATTTATCTCACATGTGCTGTAACATCATGAAAAAGTCACCTGCTAAATGCTTTGAGCATAAAACAGGAAAAACAATGATTGTAGGAACATTAGCAGAAGAAAGTCAGCTTAGAAAATCAGAATGGATTCGGCATGGCTGCAATTCATTTGATGCAAAGAGACTCAGATCAGCTCCAATGTCATTCTGGACTGAAAATGATGTTCTTCAATACATAAATCAGAATAATCTGAAAATTGCTTCTGTATATGGAGATGTTATTCATGAAGAAGGACAGCTTTCATTTGAAGGATGTTTTGGTTGTGATAAATATATTACAACAGGATGTGACAGAACCGGATGCATATTTTGTGGTTTTGGTGCTCATCTTGACAAATACAGCAGATTTATCAGATTAAGGGAAACACATCCGAAACAATACAGATTCTGCATGGAAGGCGGTGAACTTGAGATAGACGGAATATGGAAACCAAATGATAAAGGATTAGGCATGTATCATGTAATTGATAAGCTTAATGAATTATACAGCAAAAACGGCAAAGCGTTTATAGATTGTTGAAGCGTAGCCGAGAGTAGCTGAAAGTAGCCGTAAGTATTACACATCGTGCAATTAATGCACAAACTGATTGCACATGTGCAATTAAAAGCAATGATTTGCAGAAAAATATGCAAAAACAGGAGTGATGAAATGATATTTACTGACTATATCCCTTGCATGGGATGCGATAATATCGAAACATTCGGAGCGGTTTGCGTAAAATGTGGAAAATGCGGAAGAAGATTCGATGAATACGGAAACTGCATTAACATTAACGATTATCCGGCATATGACTATAACGAAGACGAGGAGTAAAAAATATGGAAATTAAAATCAAGTATCATGAAGGAATGGAACAGTGGGAAATTGAAAAGTTTGATAAGGGTGACTGGATTGACCTCAGAGCGGCTGAGGATGTTGAATTAGGGCAGTTTGATTTCAAGCTTATCAGTTTAGGTGTATCAATGGCACTCCCTGAAGGATATCATGCTCAGCTGGTACCACGTAGCAGCACATTCAAAAACTTCGGAATCATCATGACAAATTCAATCGGAATAATCGACAACACATACTGCGGAAACAATGACATTTGGAGATTCCCTGCTTTATGCCTTAAGTACGGCGGTTCAGTTATTAAGAAGGGAGACAGAATTGCTCAGTTCCGCATTGTAAAGAACACAATGGATTCAGTGAAGTTTGAAAAGGTGGAAATGCTCGAAGGAGCAGATCGTGGTGGAATAGGCTCCACCGGAACACGATGAGCAGTGATGCAATGCTTCAGATCATCAGAGATTTCAATTTTCCGTATAAAACAATTGAAGAACTGATGCTTAAAGAATGTCCGATGAATTTCGGATATATTGATTACAGCGAAGAAACAGGAACTGCAAGATGTTCCTGTGCTGTATTCAATGAAATGAACGATACGGAGCAGGCAGAAATGTGTTTTTCCTGCTGGAGAGATGCAGTGAGCGAAACAGATATACCGGAAGATCTTGAAAAGGATTATCCTGAACTTGCAAATCTTCCGGAGATTCCGTTTTAGTGGTGCATAAGTGGTGCAAAGGTGGTGCAGAATGAAACAGTTTGTAGTGAACTTTGAAAATGAAGATGTTACAGATACTGACGTTATTGAAGCTGTTGATTCCATTCCAGGAAGACACAGAGTGATGGACAACAATGCACACTGGATAAGAATGAACGTCAAACTTTTAGGACTTGATGAACGTACTGTTCTTGAATGCTCAAGATGCAGAGTCTTAAATTTTGATTTAACACCTGATGATTACTGCCGTCACTGCGGAGCAAAGATGCAGGATGTTATTGATTTTGAGGAGTGATAAGATGAACTACAGCAAGAAGCACATAAAGCGTATAGCATATAAAGATTATTTAATTAACGAATCAGGCGAATACAGCTTTAAAGGGTTTAAAAAGTGGTATGCTCAAACTGCGTTTGACATTGCTGAAAAAGCACGTTTTAATATATGCTTCAGAAATCAGAAGAAATACAGGTGGGTATAAGATGGAAAAGTGGGAAATAAAGCTGAGATTAAAAACCGTACGTGATGATGCTTTTAGGCTGATTACCAATATCGATAATTTTGATAAAACTATCGACAATTGCCTTACGCCTGAAGAGATAGAACACGCTTGCGACCATTTTGATATTGAGGAAGGCTTAAAGTGCATATCAGTATTTGATATTTATGAGGAGTGATAAGATGGAGGAAAAACTTCCTTTATTAAGTTGGCATAGGATTCCAAAGATGAATCAGGATGACGCTGAATATTATATATCGACCCGTATGAGTGAGCATTATGATGGTGCTTGGAATATAT
>JAGHSD010000066.1 GCA_018066045.1 Candidatus Darwinimomas equi
ACGTAAGGCTGATCATCGTCCGGTCGGTATGGATCGTACAGGAGAAATATTATGTTCCGGTAGATGAAAACCATCCGAGAAACGCAAAGGATCCTTACGGCCGCGGCAAGGTAGAAATGTCCGAGTATTTTCAGGAACAGTACAGGAATAAGGGTCTCAGGATGACCATACTCCATCCGGGTCATGTATGCGGTAAAGGCTGGATGCCGGTCGGACCGCAGGGAACAAGAGATCCTCAGGTTATCAGGGATATCATGAACGGAAAAGAACTGAAACTTCCGGATCCGTACGGACAGGCAACATTGCATCACGTTCATTCCGCTGATATTGCATCACTGGCAATTGAGTGCATTAACAACGACAGATCCATAGGTGAAGAATTCTTTATCACCTGTCCGGACACTATCACGCTCTACGGATTTGCCATGAAGCTGTATGAGAGATACGGGCAGGAGCCGAACATAAAGTTTGTTCCGTATGGGGAAATCAGAGACGAACTTACCGAAGAAAACCAGTTTGAATATCTTGAGCATGTGGACAGATCTCCGTGTGCATCGATGGAAAAGGCAAAACGCCTGTTAGGATTTGTTCCGAAATATGATGAATGGACGACACTGACGGAGTCGCTTGACAGTATGAATATACAGAAATAGGAGAATGGCATGGGTGAGAGAATAACAATGCAGTATATTGCACTTCAGAAGTTTGTGGATGAACTTAAGACAGATAAGGAAGCCAACGAATCATACTGGAATAATATTGAAGTCTATACACAGGATTATATTACGAGGCTTGCGCATTACTCGATTAAGGAGCCGTATTTCGATGATCTTGAAGGCATGGTAAAGCAGATTACGGAAGAGATGCTCAAACGTCTGTCCGGAGAATGCAACTGTGAGTTTGTGGAGCGGCTCTGATGAGTGAGCCCGCATAAGGAGAAGAAAATGAAAAAAATACCGGTTTTAACAATAGTTGTTATCTTGTGTATGACAGTTATCTGCTCATGCGCAAAGAATGAAGAACTGCAGCCTATTGAAGTCGAAAGTGAACAGGAGACGGAAACGGTAGCTGCCCCGGAGAGAATCAATCTTGATGAGATTATGGAAACCATCGAGGAATATGAGACTGAGGCGGAAACCGAGATCGAGACCGAACCGGAAACACAGGCCGAAACAAAGAAGGAAACACAGAAACAGACCAAGAAGGAAACCAAGAAAGAGACAAAAAAGGAAACCAAGGCCGAGACAAAAGCAGAGACTGCGGCAGAAGAAGAAGTTCCACCGGTAGAACCGGGAGATGATACAGAGCCGACATTATTACCGGCAGGCGATCCGGATTCGCTTGAACCGGGTATGGATGACGGTCCCGGAGGATCATCAGGCTCAGACGATGGTCCGGGAAGTTCGTCAGGTCCGGGAGGATCATCACAGCCGGGATCAGAGAGTCCGGTTCCGGGAGATTTCACACCTCAGGAAGGTGCTATAGTTGTCCCGCCGCCATCATTTTAATTGATAACATAAAGAAATAATACAGGAACATTACCAATTAGTATGAGGAATCAGATATGAAAAAAATAATTGTATTACTTGCATCGCTTGTGCTTTGTCTTTCATGTGCGTTCTGTTCATATGCCGACAGTTTTGTTAATTCGGGACCCGGTGCCGCCAGGTGGGAAGGCCAGTCTGACGGCAGATGGAAGTACAAGATGGGAGATAAATACGTGACCGATAAGTGGGTGGATTCCGACGGGCAGACATACCTGCTTGATTCGAACGGATATATGCTGACCGGATGGCAGGTAAGAGGAGGAAAGCTTTACTACTTCTCACAGAGCGATGCGGAAGGACGTCCTATGGGAGCACTTTTCAGGAGTCAGGATACTCCTGACGGACATACGGTGGACGGAGAAGGAGCACTGGTCGGAGATCCGTGGTTCAGGGTAAATCCCTACGAGCAGCCATGCATCGAGATATCAATAAGCGAACAGCATGTGTATCTTTACAGAGGAGCTATGCCGGTCGTTGATTCACCGTGTGTTACCGGAAAAGTTTCCACAGGAACCATCACACCGACAGGCGAATACAAACTGCAGGCCAAGGTACCGGACAAGACTCTCAAAGGCAAGAATGTAGACGGATCCGAATATGAAAGTTTTGTTCATTACTGGATGCCTTTCAATTACAGCTACGGTCTTCATGATGCATCATGGAGAAAAAATTTCGGAGGGGAGATATACAAGACAGGCGGATCTCACGGATGCGTAAACCTTCCTACAGACAAGGCAAGAGCAATATGGGATAACAGCTATGTCGGCATGGATGTCCATGTTCATGATTGAAACCGGTAAGATATGACAAAAGAAAGAAAAAGATACAGCGGAATAATTATGCCGATATCAAGTCTTCCGAGCCCGTACGGTATCGGAACCTTCGGCAAAGCAGCTTATGAATATGCGGATTTCCTTAAGGAGAGCGGCCAGAAGTACTGGCAGGTTCTCCCTTTGGGTCCGACAAGTTACGGGGATTCACCATATCAGAGTTTTTCGACTTTTGCGGGGAATCCTTATTTTATTGATTTGGACATGCTTATCGAAGACGGTCTTCTGAAAAAAGAAGAAGTAGCTTTCAGAGACTGGGGAAGTGATCCGAGACATGTGGATTACGGAAAGATATATGAAAACCGTATTGAGGTGCTGAGTATTGCAAAGGAGCGCGGATGGGACAGAGATGCGGCCCGGTTCCGTGCATTTGCGGAAAAGAACAGCAGATGGCTTGAAAAATATGCGATGTTCATGGCACTCAAGCGCCTTAATAATATGGCACCGTGGACGGAATGGAAAAATCACGGAGAGTCTGCGGAAGATTCGGAAAAGCTCAGAAGAGATGCGGAACTTTTCGAATATATCCAGTTTCTGTTTTTCGAACAGTGGAATAAACTGAAAAGTTACATCAATGGTCTCGGGATATTAGTGTTCGGTGATCTTCCGATATACGTGGCTATGGATTCTGCGGATGTATGGTCCGAGCCCGAGATGTTCAGGATAGGAAAGGATTTTGTTCCGGAAGTTGTTGCGGGAGTTCCGCCGGATTATTTTGATGAAAACGGTCAGCTGTGGGGCAATCCGATATATGACTACGAGAAAATGAAATCCACCGGCTATGAATGGTGGATAAGGCGAGTGGGCGCGGCAACCGGACTGTTTGACGTAATCAGGTTCGATCACTTCAGAGGATTTGCAAGTTACTGGGAGGTTCCATACGGATCGGATACAGCCAAAACAGGACGCTGGGTCAAGGGCCCCGGCATGGATCTGGTCGGAATGCTGACAAGCTGGTTCCACGGCACGGAATTTATCGCCGAGGATCTCGGAATACTGACAGACGATGTGTATCAGCTTCTTGAAGACAGCGGCCTTCCGGGCATGAGAGTTTTGGAATTTGCATTTGATCCGGAAGCGGACAGCACTTATCTGCCGCATAAATACAGAAGAAGCTGTGTGTGCTACGCGGGATCACATGACAATCCGCCGATCCGACTGTGGAAAGAGATTGAGAAACCGGAGACGGTTCAGTTCGCAAAGGATTATCTGGGTATCAGTGAAGAAGAAGGTTTCAATACCGGAATGATACGGGGCGGCATGAGTTCGGTAGCGGCACTTTTCATAACCCAGATGCAGGACTGGCTGGAATTAGGAGAAGGATGCCGTATGAATGCACCGGGAAATCCGTACGGAAACTGGCAGTGGCGCATGCTTCCGGGAGAAGCAGACGACAGACTTGCAAAGAGAATATATACAATGACGAAACGATATGGACGGGAGGCATAAGATATGAATATAGTATGTTTTGACATGGAAGGAGTGCTCACGCCGGAGATCTGGATAGCATTTTCCAAAGCGAGCGGAATACCGGAGCTTAAGAGAACCACCAGAGATGAACCGGATTATGACAAGCTCATGAAATGGAGGATAGGTATACTGAAAGAGCATGGTCTCGGACTTAAGGAGATACAGGATGTAATAGCGACTATTGATCCGCTTCCCGGAGCAAAGGAGATGCTTGATTATCTTCGTGAGAGAGTTCAGGTGGTAGTGCTTTCCGATACATTCGAGGAATTTGCAATGCCTCTTCTGAAGAAACTCGGATATCCGACCATCATGTGCAACTCACTTGAGGTTGCACCGGACGGAGAGATCCTTTCACATAAGATGAGAATAGCGCATTCCAAACTGTCAACGGTCCGTGCATTCCAGAGCATAGGATTTGATACGATAGCATGCGGAGACAGCTTCAACGATCTTGAGATGATTCAGGCCAGCAAGGCAGGATTTCTTTTCAGGACTACCGAACAGATCAGGAAAGATTTTCCGCAGATTCCGGCATTTGAAGAGTATGATGACCTCAGAAATGCCATAATGGGTGCATTATGATAATTACACTTACATTAAATCCGTCAATAGATTTTATAGTGCACACGGATGAACTGAAAGTCAATCAGCTCAACCGTGTGAGTGCCGCCGTGTGTTCGGCCGGAAGCAAAGGAATCAATGTAAGCAAGACACTGAAGGTTTACGGCGAAGACAGCGTATGCGTTGCGGTACTTGCGGGAAAAGGCGGACGCGATTTCGCCGGATACATGGATGCCGCAGGCGTGACATGTGATTATCTGTGGATCGATAACGGAGAGACCAGAACCAATGTCAAGGTCATGGATAAGGATGCAAACATGACAGAGATCAACGGCCCGGGACCGACCATGTCGGAATCCGATGTCGATGCACTTATGAAGAAGCTTGAATCATATGCAGAACCGGGAAATATCTTCGTACTGGGAGGCAGTATAGTTCCGGGATGTCCGAAAGACATATACAGAAAGATTATAGAGATGCTTCACGGACACGGCGCCATGGCTGTTCTTGATGCGGACGGCGGCAGCCTGAAAGAAGGAATCAAGGCATCACCCGATTTTCTGAAGCCGAACAGGTTTGAGCTCGAGCAGTTCTACGGGCTGGATCACCACGCGGATGATGACGAGATAGTTGAGCTGGGAAGGAAAATGCTCGGCTCCGGGACGATGATAGCCGTATCCGACGGAGGAGACGGATGTTTCGTCATGACGCAGAAAGATGCCTGCAGGGTTCCTGTAATCCCGGTTGAAGTAAGGTCATGCTGCGGTGCCGGAGATTCTGTCGTGACGGGCATGATATACGGATATGAGCACGGTCTTGACTTTGACGACACCGTAAGGCTGGCTGTTGCTACCAGTACAGGGGCGGTCACCACGGAAGGAACGGAACCGGCATCACTGGAATATATCAACGAATTGCAAAAGAAGGTTGTTATAAAACACCTGAAATGATAGAATTCTATCAGGTGATAGAATCTGTCAGAATTATAAGATTTGTCATTTTCGGATGCATCCTTGCGGGTGCTTCTTTGAATGATTTGAAGCGGATGAAGATTCCGAACCGGCTCGTGGCAGCCGGAGCTGCAGTGTCGCTTCTGAGACTTGCGGAAGGCACGGCACTGGTGCAGGTACTTGCAGGGTTGGTACCGGCGGCGGGAATCCTTATCACGGTTCTTGTACTGCGTGCATTTACGGGCAGAAGCATGATGGGTGCAGGCGATATCAAGCTTATAGGTGTGATCGGTCTTCATCTCGGAACAACGCAGACACTTATTGCCACAGCAGCGGCGTGTGCGCTCGGCATTTTACTTTATCCGGTAATCAAAGGGAAGAGGTTTCCTTTTGCTCCGATGCTTTTCGCGGGGACGGTACTTGCGGGAATCATCGGGATATATACAGTAAACTATTTGGTATAAATAACCATGAAGGGAGAATAACGAAATGGCAATTATGGACAGCATTAAGGCTCGTGCAAAGGCTGATAAGAAGACTATCATCCTTCCGGAGTCAATGGACAACAGAACATTTAAGGCTGCAGAGGCAGCTCTTAAAGAGGGTATCGCAAACATTATCATCATCGGTACACCGGAGCAGATCGCAGCAAACAAGGGTGACTGCGACATCACAGGCGCAACTGTCATCGATCCCAACACTTATGAGAAGACACAGCAGTATGAGGATCTTTTCGTAGAGCTTCGTGCATCAAAAGGAATGACACATGAAGAGGCACGCAAGATCATGCTCAGCGATTATGCATACTACGGATGCCTTATGATCAAGTCGGGTGATGCAGACGGTATGGTAAGCGGTGCGTGCCACAGCACAGCAAACACGCTTCGTCCGTGCTTACAGCTTATCAAGACAAAGCCGGGAACAAAGCTTGTTTCAGCATTCTTCCTTATGGATGTTCCGAACTGTGAGTACGGTGAGGACGGCGTATTTGTATTTGCAGACTGCGGTCTTGAGCAGAATCCGGATCCGGAGAAGCTTGCTGCAATCGCACTTTCATCAGCTGAGTCATTCAAGCTTCTTGTAGGCAAGGAGCCGAGAGTTGCTATGCTTTCACATTCTTCAAAGGGATCGGCAAAGCATGATGATGTTACAAAGGTAGTTGAGGCTACAAAGATCGCAAAGGAACTTGCTCCTGAACTTGCACTTGACGGTGAGCTTCAGCTTGATGCCGCTATCGTTCCTTCAGTAGGCGCAAGCAAGGCTCCTGATTCACCTGTTGCAGGCAAGGCCAATGTTTTGGTATTCCCTGATCTTGATGCGGGAAATATCGGATACAAGCTCGTTCAGAGACTTGCCAAGGCAGAAGCTTACGGACCGATGTGCCAGGGTATTGCAGCACCGGTTAACGATTTAAGCCGCGGATGCTTCTGGGAGGATATCCTCGGAGTTATCGCTATTACAGCAGTGCAGGCTCAGAATAAATAATAAATTAGGAGAGAGACATATGAAGATTTTAGTTATCAACTGCGGTTCTTCATCACTTAAGTATCAGCTTATCGACATGGAAAACGAGGCAGTTCTTGCAAAGGGACTTTGTGAAAGAATCGGTATCGATGGTTCTATGCTTACACACAAGGCACCGGGTAAAGACAATTTCGTAACAGAGCAGCCGATGCCGACACACAAGGAAGCTATCGAGCTTGTTATGGCAGCACTTATTGATCCGGATCACGGAGTTATCGCTTCAACAGATGAGATCACGGCAGTAGGTCACCGTGTACTGCATGGCGGAAACACATATACAGAGTCTATCGTAGTTAACGATGATGTTAAGAGAGTTATCCGTGAGTGCTACGACCTCGGACCTCTTCACAATCCTGCAAACCTTATGGGTATCGAGGCGTGTGAAGCAGCTATGCCGGGTAAGGCAAATGTAGCTGTATTCGATACATCTTTCGGTATGGGCATGGATGAGAAGGCATATCTGTATGCTGTTCCTTATGAGTATTATGAGAAGTACAAAGTTCGCCGTTACGGATTCCACGGCACAAGCCATATGTTCGTAAGCCAGGAGGCTATCAGATTCGGAGGACTTGATCCGAAGAATGCAAAAGTTATCGTATGTCACCTCGGAAACGGCGCTTCAGTATCAGCTTCTATCGGCGGCAAGTGCGTAGATACTTCTATGGGACTTGCTCCTCTTGAGGGAGTTATCATGGGAACACGTTCAGGTGATGTGGATCCGACAGTTCTTCAGTTCATCTGCAATCATGAGGGAATTGATGTAAACGAGATGCTTAACATCCTTAACAAGAAGTCAGGTATCCTCGGTCTGTCAGGTGTTTCATCAGATTTCCGTGATGTAGGCAAGGCAGCAGCAGAAGGCAACAAGAGAGCACAGGCCGGTCTTGATGCATATGATTACAGAGTTGCAAAATACATCGGCGCCTATACAGCAGCCATGAACGGTGTTGATGCTATCTGCTTCACAGCCGGTGTAGGAGAGAACGACAAGGGCGCAAGAAAGAGAATCTGTGCATATCTCGGATATTTAGGAGTTAAGATCGACGATGAGAAGAACGATGTGCGCGGCGAGGAGAGAGTCATCTCTACAGCTGATTCCAGGGTAAAGGTAATGCTTATTCCTACAAACGAGGAGCTTGCAATTGCCAGAGAAACACTGAGACTTACAAAGTAATTAATATGTGAATATTTGAATTTACGTGAGTGAGGGGATGCGTCTGTTGACTCTCTTTTTACAAGGAGATTGTTTTTGAGAATATAAATCATGAATAAGAACTGTTTTACTCCGTGGCTTGTACGAAGATAGGAGATAGTTTTATGAAAGGATTTAAG
>JAGHSD010000053.1 GCA_018066045.1 Candidatus Darwinimomas equi
CGTTTATCTAAATTAATGTAAATTATATTTTCAGGAGAAATACCATACTCGCCCATATCCGCTAATACCGTTATAGAGACATTTATCCCATCATCATTATGCCAAGCGTTTCATTAGGACATTTTCCGGTGATCTTTTGCAATCCTGATTAACTTTTGAATTAATTCGCGTTCCATTTTACAACTCAACCTGCAGATCCTTCTGTTCTGCTATTTTGTGCTTATCGCAGTATCCCGTAAGAATAAGTGTAAGTGCTCCGTCACCTGTAACATTGCAGGCTGTTCCGAAGCTGTCCTGAAGTGCAAAGATTGCAAGAAGCATTCCTGTTCCGGCGTCTCCGAATCCTAAAACCGAAACAACGATTCCCAGTGAAGCCATGACCGTACCTCCCGGAACACCGGGTGCGCCTACTGCGAAGATTCCAAGAAGGAAGCAGAAAAGAAACATCGTTCCTACCGAAGGAAGTGTTCCGTTGAGGATATAGTTGATTGCCATGCAGAAGAATACTTCTGTAAGAACAGAACCGCAAAGATGAATATTGGCAAAAAGCGGAACTCCGAAATCCACCATATCTTTACGGAGAACCTTTGACTTATGTGCACATTCAAGTGCTACTGAAAGTGTAGCGGCTGATGACATCGTTCCGACAGCTGTAAGATATGCCGGTCCGTAATGCTTAAACACTTCCTTAGGGTCTTTTTTAGAATATATTCCTGCAATTCCGTAAAGGATCGCCATCCATACAAAGTGACCGATCATTACGATGATGATGATCTGAAGGAATGCCGGAAACTGTTTTGTAACTGTTCCGTCCCATGCAAGCCCGCAGAATACAAGTGCGATATAGAACGGAAGAATAGGAATGATAACTTTCTTTACTATATCAAGAATGATTTTCTGAAATTCATCAAGGAGCTTGATTGTAAACTCTGACTTTGTCCATGTTGCTGCCAGTCCGATAAGAAGCGCAAATGCAAGTGCCGACATAACCGGCATAATCTGAGGAATCTGCAATGCGAATATATCTTCGGGAAGTGATCTGACTGTCGCATCCGTTGCGATAGCCAGCTTCGGAACAAGTGCATATCCTGCTGCCGTACTCATTAAAGCTGCCAGTACCGATGATGTATATGCAAGGATAACTGCCACACCCAGAAGTTTTGAAGCATTGGCACCTAACTTTGTAATTGATGGTGCTATAAATCCTATAATAACAAGCGGTACACAGAACATAATGATCTGACTGAGTACATTCTTAACGGAAACAACAACCTTCATCGGGCCTTCACCAAGAAGAAGTCCGAGAATAATTCCCACTGCTATTCCAAAAAGCAATCTAAACGGCAGTGAACTAAATAACTTTTTCATATCTTCTATCCTCCTCAAACTGTTTTTATTACTTATATTGTACCATAACTACTGTCCCAGGTGATCGGTAATCCCGCCAGTCCTTCTTTATAGCTTTCTTATCACCCGGGCCGGAACCCCTGCCGCAAATGAATTCGGGGGAACATCTCTTGTAACAACGCTCCCTGCCCCGATAACACTTCCGGCTCCGATCGTAACTCCCGCACAGACAGTAACACTTGCTCCTATCCAGCAGTCATGCTCGATTGTGATCGGCTTTGAAAATTCCTTGTGCCATAAGTGTCCGTTTTCATCCTCGCGATAACAGCGCTCCGAAGCTTCCATAGGATGCAGCGGAGAGGCAAGTACGCAATTCGGTCCGATGAGCACATCATCTCCGATAGTAATATGAGCCGTATCCATGCAGATAAAATTATAGTTAACGAATACTCTCTTGCCGAATGTCGTAAACTGTCCGTAATCAAACTGAACAGGCTGTTTTAATACCGTATCATCATTGATTCCGGGCACAAATTCTGCAAGTATTCTATGCAGTTCCTCCGCATCACCGGGATCGGCATTATTATACTTCTGACACATTCTGAGACAGTTGATATGCATATCCGGGAGATTGTCACCTTCACTGCTGTATAGCTCTCCTGCCAGCATTTTCTCTATTTCCGTTCTTCTCTCTTCAGCCATATCTGATTCCGTTTCTGTATATTGTCTTTACTTGAATGAATGATAAATTACTCCGGGGACTGCACCGCCTCTTGCCTCTGCAAGTTCGGAAACTGTCACCAACTGATATCCTCTGTTTATAAGTTCAGGTATCACCTGTTCGCTTGCTTCTGCAGAATGAATGTCATGCATCAGAATGATATCCCCGTCTCTTACATAGTCCAGTATTGTCGCTACCGTTTTTTGTGTATTCCTATGTTCCCAGTCTCTGGTATCTATTTGCCAGTGATAAGCACTCATTCCCACGCTTCCGACCGCCGCCATGGATGCGTCATCCCTGTTGCCGCCCGGAGGTCTCATAACTATCGGTCTTACTCCGCAGGCAGACTCTATAGCATCATTGGTCCTGTTTAAAATATCTCTTACAGCATCTGCGGATATCTTTGTAATATACTCATGATTCCACATATGATTGCCGACCTCACATCCGTCTGCCACCATGCGCTTAACCAGTTCTGCATTGGGCTGTACATTCATACCCAGCATGAAAAATGTTGCCTTCCCGCCATACATCTCCAGTGCTGCAAGAATTCTGTCTGTGCAGCCGGCCACAGGTCCGTCATCGAATGTCAGTGCAATCATCGGCCTCGACGAATCTATTCTTAAACCTGCCGGTTCCGTTCCTACATTCTTTACTGAATACATAATTTCATTGCTCACATCATTATCCCCGCATCTTACGATAAATTTTATTCCTATTAATCTTTTTCCTTGCAGTCCGGCTATCCTCCGTCTGACGGATTTGCAACAGCAGTATGTTTAATCTATAATAC
>JAGHSD010000128.1 GCA_018066045.1 Candidatus Darwinimomas equi
GTGTTATCGGTCTTGAGATGGCATGCTATTTCTCAACAGTAGGAACAAAGGTTACTATCGTTGAAATGATGCCGAAGATTGCCGGACCTACAGATGCTGATATCTGCAAGCTCCTTCAGAAGACATACGAGAAGGAAGGAATGGAATTCAAGCTCAATGCAAAGGTTCAGGAAGTCGGCAAGGATTCTGTTACTTATGAAGATGCCGAAGGAAAGCACACAATCAAATGTGACAAGGTTCTTCTTGCTGCAGGACGTCGTGCTAACATTGCAGGCGTTAATGTCGAGGCACTTGGCATTGTAACAGAGCGCGGCGCTATCGTTACTGACAGCCATATGTGCACAAATGTACCGGGTGTTTACGCAGTCGGAGACTGCAACGGCAAGCTTATGCTCGCTCATACAGCTTATCGTGAGGCCGAGGTTGCTGTTCATCATATGCAGGGCGTTAGGGATGACTTGAGATATGATCATATCCCGTCAGTTATCTATACAAATCCTGAAGTAGCTTCTGTCGGTTATTCAGAAGAAAAAGCTAAGGAAGCCGGCTTCAATGTAAAGACCTATAAAGTTCCGATGATGATGAGCGGACGTTATGTTGCTGAAACACTTAACGGAGACGGCTTCTGCAAACTCGTTTATGATGTTGACAGAAAGTGTCTTGTAGGTGTCCATATGGTAGGCAACTATGCTTCCGAGATGATTTACGGTGCTGCTATGCTGCTTGACACAGAGATGCCTGTCGAACGTATCAAGAAGATAGTATTCCCGCATCCTACAGTTTCTGAAGTAATCCGCGAAGGATTATTCATGATCAAATAAATACTAATAAATTAAAGGAGATAAATATTTAAGCCAAAGTCATTATATCTGGATCCCGATAAGACCAGAGCATCAGGTAAGATTTCTTTTGCTGATATTCCTGTATGCACATACAAGAAGACAATCAAGCAGGAACTTAAAGAAGGCAACTATACTAAGGAAGACCTCATCCGTATTTACGGAGATATGGCAATCTGCCGTGAGTTCGAATATATGCTCACACAGATTAAGACACAGGCTGTTTATAACGGAGTAGAGACAACATATCCGGGTCCTGCACACCTTTCATTAGGTCAGGAGTCATCATGCGTAGGTGAAGCTTATCTTTTAGGCGCAGATGATATTACATTCGGATCACACAGATCACATAGTGAGATCCTCGCAAAGGGACTTTCTTCAATTCAGAAGCTTTCAGATAAAGAGCTTGTAAAGATCATGGAAGATTTCCTCGGCGGACAGACATTTGAAGCAGTTAAGAAATTCGGAGATACAAAGGATATCAAGGAATTAGCTATCCGTTTCCTTCTTTACGGAACAACTGCCGAGCTTTTCGCTCGTCAGACCGGATTCCATCATGGTATGGGCGGATCAATGCATGCATTCTTCCTTCCGTTCGGTATCTATCCAAACAACGCTATCGTTGGCGGTTCAGCTCCTGTATCAACCGGTGCTGCTCTCTTCAAGAAAGTAAATTCAAAGAAGGGTGCTGTTATCTGTAACATCGGTGATGCATCACTCGGATGCGGTCCTGTATACGAGTCAATGAACTTTGCATCAATGGATCAGTACACAAAGCTTTGGGAGAAGCCATTCAACAAGGGCGGTCTTCCAATCATCTACAACATTTTCAACAACGGTTATGGTATGGGCGGCCAGACACAGGGCGAGACCATGGCATACGACATGGTTGCACGTTATGCAGCAGGTATCTCACCGAATGAGATGCATGCAGAGCGTGTTGACGGATGGAATCCGCTTGCAGTTATCGATGCATACAAGAGAAAGCTTGAAATCATCAAGAAGGGCCAGGGTCCGGTACTTCTGGACGTTGTAACATATCGTCTTGTCGGACATTCAACATCAGATCAGAATGCTTACAGATCAAAAGAAGAAATCGAAGCTTGGAGAGCTCAGGATCCGATCGTTAAGTTCCGTGAAGAGCTTGTAAAGGCCGGTGTTGCTTCTGATAAGTTCTTTGCTGATCTTCTTAAGGAAACATCAGACCGTATGACAATGATCTGCAAGGCAGCTGCTGACCAGAGCATTTCACCTTACACAGACTTTGATAAAGAGCCTGATTTCATCGCAAAGACAATGTACTCAAATGAGACAAGAAAGTCTATGGATGATAAGGCTGAGATCCGCGTTACTACTCCGAAGGAGGAAAATGCAGCTTACATCTCAAGATCAAAGAAAGAGCGTTATGCATTTGATGCAGAAGGCAAGCCATTCAGCAAGATCAAAGTATTCGGTATCCGTGATGCCATCTCAGAGGTTATCTTCAATAAGTATTACGAAGATCCTACACTCTGTGCATGGGGCGAGGATGTACGTGACTGGGGTGGAGCTTATGCTGTATTCCGTAACATGATGGATTCTATTCCGTATTCAAGACTGTTCAACTCTCCTATTTCAGAGGCAGCTATCGTTGGTGCAGGTGTTGGTTATGCACTCTGCGGCGGACGTGCTCTTATCGAGCTTATGTATACTGACTTCCTCGGACGTGCAGGTGACGAAGTATTCAACCAGATGTCAAAATGGCAGGCAATGTCAGCAGGCATCCTCAGAATGCCGCTTGTACTTCGTATGTCTGTTGGTGCTAAGTACGGTGCTCAGCATTCACAGGATTGGGTTGCACTTGTTGCACACATTCCGGGACTTAAGGTATTCTTCCCTGCAACTCCTTACGAGGCAAAGGGTGTTACACAGGCAGCTCTTAACGGAACTGATCCGTGCATCATCTTCGAGTCACAGAGAATTTATGATA
>JAGHSD010000056.1 GCA_018066045.1 Candidatus Darwinimomas equi
AAAAAATAATTTCAATCTTTATTTTTCCGATAAACTCTCAGTCTATCCTGTTTTTTAATGAATCGAGATACTTTATATCTTTTTTATCCAAATTTGCATTTTCAAGAAGATCCGGACGGCGTTCAAGTGTCCTTTCAAGACTCTTCTCTCTGCGCCATTTCATGATATTCGCGTGGTGTCCGCTCATAAGTACCTCGGGCACTGTACGTCCTTCATAGACCTCGGGTCTGGTGTACTGAGGATATTCCAGAAGATTATCCTCAAACGACTCAAAGTCCGCACTTTCTTCATTGGTCAGTGTGCCGGGAACCATACGGCTTACCGCATCTATCACCACCATCGCCGGAAGTTCTCCTCCCGTAAGCACATAATCACCTATGCTCAGGCATTCGGCATCGAGTATTTCCAGTGCTCTTTCATCCACACCTTCATAGTGGCCGCACAGAAGAACGAGATCATCCTGCTGTGCCAGTTCCTTCGCTATGTTCTGATCGAATACCCGGCCCTGCGGAGTCATATAGATTACCTTCGGTTTCTTTCCGAGTCTGTCACACAAAGCCGCATAGGCATCACATATCGGAGCAGCCTGCATCACCATACCTGCTCCCCCGCCATACGGATAATCATCCACGTGTCTGTGCTTGTCCATGGTATAGTCACGGATATCAATCGCATCGACTTCTATGATTTTTTCATTCTGCGCCCTGCCGATGATACTTGTGTTGAGTCCGTCAGTTATCATCTCAGGAAACAGCGTAAGAACATGAAATCTCATTTACAGATCCATCAGTCCGTCAAGCATACGGACATATATCTTCCTGTCTTCGATATCGACTTTCAGAATGCACTGCCTAATATAGGGCATAAGAAAATCCTTTGCGCCCCCTCGAACATCCATTACCTGATTAGCTCCGGTGGGAAACAGTTCTGCGCATTCTCCAAGATCATTTCCGTCTTCATCTATGACACGGCATCCTATCAGGTCAGCAATAAAATATTCCCCTTCATCCAGCGGAACAGCATCTTCCCTGTCGATCATCAGATCGCATCCGCGATATTTCTGAATCGATTCCGGATCATCTATCTCCCTGAACTTACAGATGGCCATATTATTGAAGAACTTAACATGCTCTACTTCAAGAATTCTTTCCCTGCCCGGTTCTTCAATATATACTTTCTTCAGTTTCCTGAAACGGCTGATATCATCTGTAGTGGGATAGACCTTGCATTCACCGTGAACACCGTGAACAGATGAAATAACTCCTACCCTTAATCTGTCACTCATTATTCGATATCAACAAATACTTTTCTGTCGTCCTCTGATGACGCTGCCTTTACAACTGCACGAATAGCCTTGGCTATCTTTCCTCCGCGGCCGATGACACGTCCCATATCTCCGGGAGCGACCTGAAGCTTGATTTCGAGGATTCCGTCACCCTCAACTTCTGTCACCTTCACTTCATCAGGATTATCAACCAAAGCCTTAGCTATAGTTTCTACTAATTCTCTCATCCGTTATCCCCCGGCCTAAAGGCTTACTGGATACCTGCGTTCTTGAGAAGCTTAGCAACGCGATCTGTAGGCTGAGCACCGTTAGCAAGCCACTTCTTTGCAGCTTCTTCGTCAAACTTAATTACACTCGGCTCCTCGTTCGGATCATAAAAGCCAACTTCCTCAATAAAACGACCGTCACGCGGTGATCTTGAATCAGCAACTACTACACGGTAGAAAGGTCTTTTCTTCTTTCCCATTCTCTTTAATCTCATTTTTACAGCCATTGTTTTAATCCTCCTAATAGATTTCTGTTTCCATGTTTATTATTCATCATGCCGTTCAGCTGCTTCTGCATCTTCTTCATCTGCTCAAACTGCTTTACGACCCGATTGACACTTGCTATGTCCTGACCGCATCCCTTCGCTATGCGGTTGCGTCTGGACGGATTGAGAAGTTTCGGATTGGCACGTTCTTCCGGTGTCATGGAGTATATCATTGATGAAATCTTCTCAAACTGTTTCTCATCGATCTCGGGCATGTTCTTTCCGCCCATACCCGGAAGCATTGACATAATACTTCCAAGCCCGCCCATCTTCTTCATCTGAGCCATGGCATCAAGATAATCATTAAAGTCGAATTCTGATTTCTTCAGCTTTGCCGCTGTCTTCCTTGCCTGTTCCTCATCAAAGTTTTCCTGGGCTTTCTCGATAAGAGTAAGCATATCACCCATGCCGAGTATTCTTCCCGCCATACGGTCCGGATGAAACTCTTCCAGATCAGTCAGCTTTTCACCCATACCGGCATAGTATATAGGCTTATCGGTAACCGCCTTTATCGACAGTGCCGCACCGCCTCTTGCATCGCCGTCAAGCTTGGTAAGAATTACTCCGTCTATGCCTACCTTGTCGGCAAATTCCGAAGCGACATTCACTGCATCCTGACCGGTCATCGCATCCACTGTAAGAAGTGTGGCATCAACATCCTGTATTTTCTTGACAGCCGCAAGTTCGGCCATCATATCGTCATCTATATGAAGACGTCCGGCAGTATCGATGATAACTACATTGTATGAGTTCTCTTTTGCGTACTGCATGGCGGCTTTGACTATGTCCTCGGGCTTCGCATCCGTTCCCATAGAGAATACGGGAACTCCGACCTTCTCACCGTTTTTCTTCAGCTGATCTATAGCCGCCGGTCTGTATACGTCACATGCAACAAGCAGAGGTCTGCGTCCCTGTGATTTGAATTTCCCCGCAAGCTTCGCCGCCGTAGTAGTCTTACCTGCACCCTGCAGACCTGCCATCATGATAACCATGGTCGGCTTAAGTACCAGACGCTGTCCCTCTCC
Organism: Candidatus Darwinimomas equi; assembly: GCA_018066045.1. Classification (GTDB taxonomy): domain Bacteria; phylum Bacillota; class Clostridia; order Lachnospirales; family Lachnospiraceae; genus Darwinimomas; species Darwinimomas equi. Next base: position 2,843 of record JAGHSD010000056.1, read on the forward strand.
TCCCATCAGGTTTACAAGTTCTTCATTGACTATCTTGATGACCTGCTGACCGGGAGTAAGACTCTCAAGAACGTCGCTTCCTACCGCTCTTTCCTCAACGGTTTTTATGAACTGTTTAACAACCTTAAAGTTAACGTCAGCTTCCAGCAGTGCCATGCGGACTTCCTTCAGCCCTGCTCTGACATCATCCTCTGTAAGTCTGCCCTTTCCCCTGAGGCTCTTAAAGACATTCTGTAGTTTTTCGCTTAGATTCTCAAATGCCATAATACTGCAAATTACAATATATCAATTATCTTCTGTGCGGTTTCTCTGTCTGTACTCTGTTTCGCCAGCTTCTCGATTTCCTTAAACTTGGCAACCAGCCCCAACTTCGACTCATATTCCTCCAGAGCTTTGTCGCAGTGCTTTATCATGTCATGCACACCCTGCCGCAAGATACCCTCATCCTCGGCAATCTCGCTCATGGAATGGTCGTTAAAAACCACTTCCTCATATATTTCTCTCTGATGATCCGTAAGAAGTGCACCGTAAAAATCATAAAGCAGGCTCTTACGAACCAGATCATTCATCTCGCTCATAAAATCACCTGCTTAATATTACAGTATATGCGACATTGTGTCAAGTATTTTTACTTGACATCTTTTCTTCTTTCAAGCAATATATGCACGGAATGCTCTATTATAAGGATAAGTGAAATTATGCCTATATATCCGATAACAGGGTAAACCGTAGCAACAAGCTTTGTAAAGCCGGTCAGACTGCAGGCAAATGCAGCCGCACCCGCAATCACTATCCTTATCAGCTTATTTCGCTTTTCCTTGCCACCCGGCATTCTCTTGGCAAAATAGTTCAGCGCCGCCACCATGGTAGCATTTGCATTTCCGTACATAGCAATAAACAGTAAAGCAGCATACAAAATGCCATATCCGCTTCCCATCTCATTTGCATTATAGAGCATAGGAAGGTCTGTTCCGGTAGAAACTCTATCAGTAGACAAGGCAAGAATAAGGAGCACGGCTATGCATATAAGGGCAAATGTTCCCAGAGCCATGCCTAGTGGTCCCGTGCTTTTCTTCTTAAGATGATTGGCCAGAGGCGCAATAATACCTATGGAAGCGAACATATTCAGGGTCGTATAGTTAAATGCGCTCATATACCAGGTTCCCAGCATCGGATTGCTTTCCGCCGGAGTAAGGTCTACCGCTGAAAGTCCTGTTCCCGATAAGCGAATAATGCTTAAAATGATAGCTGCAACAACGAGAACCGGAACAGCCATATCAAAGACCTTAACCATGCCGTCAAAACCGAAATATACCGTTCCCATGATAAGAACCGTTGCTATAGCGGAGCCAACTACCTTGTTTATCCCGAACATCTGATAACATAGAGATGAAATCCCGGCAAACATAATTACTGCCACAAAAAAATACAAAAGAGAAAACAGTACACCGACAAATGCTCTTAACCAGGGTATGTCGAACCTGATTATAAGCCGGTCTACTGTTCCTATCTTTGCATTATCTGAAAGCCATATCACAAGCCATGAGGACAGACCTGCAAGAATAAGAGAAAGTACCAGTCCCACAAGACCGATTTTTCCATAGCTTCCGAAATATTGCCATAATTCCTGTCCCGATACATAGCCCGCGCCGAGCAGACAGCCGGCAAATGTAAAGGCCATGCTCAGGATTCCTAACTTCTTCATACGTCCTTCTTCTCAGCCTGTTCCTGTTCTTTTTTTGCAATATCATTTGTGTCGATAGAATTCCTGAATACGAAAAATCTCTGATAGAAGAATTCAAGTACAAAGTTGAGTACCATATTGATTGCGGTAACTAAATACTCGTTCCATCCGAGGCTTGTCAGCTTATGCTCCAGCAAAGTCGAGAGCGGTGTGAATACAAGGTAGAAAAGAAATACCTTGAGCATCGCAGCCGGAACATTGGATGCCGACTTGAATGTATACTTTCTGTTAAAAGTGAAGTTCCACAGAACCGAACAGATAAGTGCCGTAAGATAACATACCCAGTACGGAAGATGAAGAATCTCATTCAGCAGTGTGAATACTATTATCTCTATAATTCCCGCGGAAACAGAGAACAACAGAAATTTTAATGATCTCAGCAGTTCTTTTTTATTGTTCATCTTTAAACAACCCCTCTAAATACTCATCGACATCAAACTTCTTCAGATCCGATATCTTCTCGCCATATCCGATATATTTAACCGGAATGCCGAGCTCGGCCTGTATTGCAACCGCAACTCCGCCTTTTGCCGTTCCGTCCATCTTGGTAGGAACTATACCGGTAATATCCGCAGCCTCGCCGAACTGTCTGGCCTGTTCTATCGCATTCTGTCCTGTAGTTGAGTCTAAAACCACCAAAGTCTCCCGTTTAAATGCCGGCAGCTCTCTGTCGATTATCTTATACAGCTTTGAAAGCTCAGCCATCAGATTTGCCTTGTTATGAAGACGTCCCGCAGTATCGGCAATCAGAGTATTGTATCCTTTTGACTTTGCCGCATCGCAGGCATTGAATATCACTGCACCGGGATCCGATCCCTCGGAAGTGGAAACGATATCCACACCGGCTCTCCTGCTCCATTCATCCAGCTGCTCTATAGCCGCAGCTCTGAATGTATCAGCCGCAACAAGGAGAACATTTCTCCCTGCTTCCTTTAACTGACATGCAAGCTTTCCGCAGGTAGTGGTTTTTCCTGCTCCGTTCACTCCGATCAGCATATAAACCGAGTTTTCGGATTCAGCCGAATAGGCATCCGCCTTAAGACTCATCTTTTCTTTTATAAGCTGTTTTAATGCTTCTTCCGCCTGTCCGGGAGTAGTCAGCCGTTCCTTCCTGACTTTGTCTTTCAGATCCTCTGTCAGTTCCGACGCCGTCCTTGCTCCGACATCCGCCATGATAAGAGTCTCTTCCAGTTCGTCATAGAAGTCATCATCTATCTCTATTCCACGTATGGCATTGAAAAATTTTTGTAATATCATAATCAGTTATCCAGTTACGCTTCTATAAGATTTACCGAAACAAGTGTTGATACACCTTTCTCCTGCATGGTGATTCCGTACAGTCTGTCGGCACAAACCATAGTTCCTCTTCTGTGAGTGATAACTATGAACTGAGTGTTCTTGCACAGTCTCTTAAGATAATGTGCGAAACGATCTACGTTGGAATCATCCAGCGCAGCCTCAATCTCATCCAAAAGTGCAAACGGCGACGGTTTCAGGTTCTGGATGGCAAACAGCAGACATATCGCGGTAAGCGTCTTCTCACCGCCCGAGAGCTGCATCATGTTCTGGAGCTTCTTGCCCGGCGGCTGTGCTATGATACGTATTCCGGCATCAAGCAGATCCGTCTCCTCATCCATCTCAAGCTCAAGCTTTCCAATACCGCCTCCGAAAAGTTCCTTGAATACCTTGTCAAATTCGATCTGAATCTTGGCAAAGTTCTCTTCGAACTGTCTGCGCATTCCCTCATCTAACTCCGTGATGATATTCTGAAGCTGTTCTTCGGCTTTTACTATATCATCATGCTGAGTCTTCATGAGTTCATAACGCCCGGATACTTCTTTGTACTCATCGATAGCATTGACATTGACAGGTCCCAGTGCCTTGATATCATTCTTGTATCCGGCTACCTGACGTCTCATCTCGGCTGTCTCGCCAAGATTATCGTCTCTGTATGCCTCAGCCGTCTCAACCGTTATCTCGTATTCATTCCACATATAGGAGATAATTCCGTCAAGTTTCTCGACGCATTTCTCGCGTTTGTTCTGAAGTCTGAAAATATCCTTGTCAAGAGCATTGATTCTTTCGGAAACCGCATCTCTCTTCTCGAAGTACTGCTTCTGCTCTCCCGATCTGGAATCTTTCTTTTCAAGAGTTTCACGAAGAAGAACTTCCAGATCTGCGTATCCGGCTTTCTTCTTTTCAATTTCAGCCTCAATCCCGGCTATCTGCCTCTGTTTATCTGCTATACCTTCTTCGGATGTCAGGCTTCCCTCATTCAGGCTGTCTTTCTCCAGTACAAATGCATCAAGCTCTCCCTTAACTCGTTCGATATTCTCACGTATGAACTCCAGCTGCTGCTCGTGTCCTGCTGTAACGACCTGAGCTCTTGCATAAGCATCGGCCAGACCCTCACGGCTGTTCCTGCAGTTCTCAAGTTCTGTCGTAGATGTAACTATACTTCCGTCAAGATCCTTCTGACGCGTATCAAGATTAACGATATCATCCTGCCATCTTACTCTCTGACCTGACATATCATTGATCTGCTCTTCTATAAGCTCAAGCTCCTTCTCCATGTCTGCAGAAGAATCCGTGAACTCATCAAGTTTCTCTCTGATAGCAGCCATACCTGTCTCAATGGTATTCTTCTGAAGCAATGCTTCCTGCTTCTCATCTCTGACTGTACGGATATCTTCCGTAATCTTCTTAAGATCTTCCTGTCTTGATTTCAGATCTGCCTCGCAGTCCTTAACATCCTGTTCGGCTTTTGCAAGTGCTTCTGTCAGTTCATCAATCTCTCGTTTGCGTCCGAGCAGATTGGAATTATTCTTAAACGCACCGCCGCTTATTGATCCGCCCGGTGCAAGATATTCTCCCTCTTTTGTTACGACATGATATTCATAACCGTGCTTCTTCTGAAGCGCAATAGCATCATCGATATTATCCAGAACTATCGTCTTTCCTAAAAGATGGTTCACCATGCCTGCATAGATCGAATCGGCCCTGACAAGATGTGAAGCAAGCCCGATGACACCCTTCTCGTTAAGAACATCGCCCGGATTCCATTCTTTCTCATTCATTGCAGTAAGCGGAAGGAAAGTAGCCCTGCCGAATTTCTGCTCTTTCAGAAATGCTATCAGCTTCTTTGCCGTTGACTCATCATCGGTAACCACGTTCTGAATCTTTCCTCCGAGAGCTGTCTCGATTGCGGTCTCATACTCTTTATCTGTTTTTATAAGGTCAGCAACCACGCCATGGACTCCGCCGGTCTTATCACCCTGCTCCATGACACGTCTTACTGAATTTCCGTAGCCTTCATATCTTTCGGCTATATTCCTGAGTGACTCTAATTTTGCTCCGACAGACTGAACCTTGCCCCTCATTCCGGTCAGATTAACCGAGAGCCTGTTTACATCCGCCTCTGCCGTCCCGTATTCATCCAGCAGTTTGCGGCCCTTTTCATCTATTGACTCAATCTGTTCGTTTACGGCATCTAATTTACTGCTTTCAGAATCAAACTGCGCCTGAACGGTTGCCACATCTGATTTGGATTTAAGTATCTTCTGGGCAAATTCTGACCTGCGCAGCTGGAACTGCTCAAGAGTTGCGGCCATAGCTTCCGAACTTGCATTGATTTCGGCACGTTCATTAAGTGCAGCAATTACTCCGGCCTGAGCATCTTCAATACTCTTTTCAAGAAGCATTATTCTCTCATCTGTACTTACAAGAGTCTTTTCTGCCTCTGACTGCTTCTCCCTGGCCTCTTCATAAGCGGCACTCTTTTCTTTCTCCTGCTCATTATATGAATCCAGAGAATCCTGTCTGGTCTTTATCTCTGTTTCAATTACAGCAAGACGGCTGCTGATATGCTCAGCATTTGCCCTGTCTGTGTTTATCTGCTCATTCAGGACATTGATCTTTCCATTCATATCACCGACTTCGATGCCTGCTGCCGCAATCTTATCTTTGGTATCGGAAATCAGAGCATCCAGCTCGTTGATCTGCTTTTCAAGATCTTCATAATCCTCCTTCAGCTTATCGGATTCCTCGTTTGCACTGTCCAGATCCGCTGTAAGAATCTCATAATTACCGTCTATTTCCTTTATTTCTCCGCTCAGACTGCTGTTATCACGAAGAAAAAGGTTCACATCATATTTACGGAGTTCATCCCTTAATCTGAGGTACTCTCTTGCGGTCTCCGACTGTTTTTCAAGCGGTCCCACACGTGTCTCTAATTCCTTTATGATATCCGCGATACGCAGAAGATTCTGATGCTCGTTTTCCAGCTTCTTCTGTGTTAACAGCTTACGGCGTTTATATTTTGTGATACCTACGGCTTCATCAAAAAGTTCTCTTCTGTCCTCGGGCTTTGAACTCAGTATCTTATCGATCTGGCCCTGTCCGATAATTGAATAACCTTCCTTACCTATACCGGTATCGTAGAACAGCTCATTGATGTCCTTCAGTCTGCACTGACTTCCGTTGAGCATGTACTCGCTTTCACCGGAACGGTAAAGCCTTCTTGAAACAACCACTTCATCAAAATCAAGAGCGATCTGATGATCTCTGTTGTCCAGAGTCAGGGCAACATATGCAAATCCCTGCGGCTTTCTCTGCTGTGTTCCCGCAAAGATAACATCCTGCATATTGCTTCCTCTGAGCTGCTTCGCACTCTGTTCACCCAAAACCCATCTTACGGCATCGGAAACATTGGACTTGCCGGATCCGTTCGGTCCTACAATTCCGGTTACTCCGTCTGTAAATTCAAATACGGTCTTATTTGCGAAAGATTTAAAACCCTGAACTTCTATCTTTTTTAAATACATATGTCACACCTTACCAAGTTTTTTTAATGCTTCCATCGCACCTGCCTGGGCTGCGCGTTTCTTGCTTGTATCAGTTCCTTCTCCGAGCACTTTGTCTCCGGACTTTACCTGAACGGTATACCGCTTGTCGTGATCCGGTCCTGATTCCCTGACGACCACGTATTCCGGGTCGCTGAGTCCCTCGCTTTGCAGTACTTCCTGAAGCATGGTCTTGCTATCGAAAAAGAACCTGCTGTCAAGATCATTCAGAATAAACTTCAGTATCAGTTCTTTTGCATTAGCAAATCCACCGTCCAGGTAGACTGCTCCGATAAGAGATTCAAATGCGTCCGAAACAACACTTGCCCTGTTTCTTCCGCCCGTTGCCTCTTCACCCTTGCCTAAAAGGATATAGTTTCTGAGCCCGATCCTCTCGGATGTTTCAAAGAGTGCATTTTCACATACAAAGCTGGCGCGAAGTCTTGTAAGTTCTCCTTCGGGCAGCTTCGGAAAATGCATATACATATACTCGCTGCTGACCAGTTCCAAAACAGCATCTCCTAAAAACTCTATGCGTTCGTTTGATCGGGTCTTATGCTCGTTTGCATATGAACTGTGGGTCATCGCAAGTTCAAGAAGCCCGGGATCATTAAAATGATAGCCTATGGCAGCTTCAAGTTTTGTCAGACCGGACGGATTCATTTCACGTAATTCCTTATAGCTTCAACAGCGTCACCTACTGTCTTTATTTTCTCAACTTCTTCCTGCGGAATCTGAATCTCATATTCCTCTTCAATAGCCATAACGATCTGGAAGACATCGAGTGAATCTGCACCAAGATCATCAACTATTGATGTGGACATCGTAACCTCCTCCGGTTCAACGCTGAGTACTTCACAAATGATTTCTCTGATTTTTTCGAATTCCATATGATTCTCCTGTATTATTATTTTTATAGCTTATTTTTTATATTCAACACACTGCATTATTGCATTCTCTATTTCTATGGCGGTTGCATTCCCGTGTGTTTTCAGCACCAGTCCCTTGAGACCCAGAATCGGAGCACCTCCGTATTCACTGGAATCAAACGGTCTGAGCTGTTCTTTCAGTGATTTTTTTATCAGCAATGCACCGATCTTAGTCATGATGCTTTCAGTCAGACTCTTCTTAATCACTCCAAGGAGAAGCTTTCCGAGACCCTCATACATCTTTATGATCATATTTCCGCAGAAACCGTCACACACCAGAATATCGGCCTCGCCCTTTGTTATGCCTGTAGGTTCCACATTGCCGACAAAATTGATATCCTCGGCTGCTTTCAGCAGTTCAAAAGCAGCTTTTGTCAGTTCATTTCCTTTTGCATCTTCTTTGCCGATGTTTACAAGGCCTACCGTCGGATTGTGTTTTCCTTCCATCTTCTCTATGTAGTCCGCACCGAGCCGTGCAAAACTGACGATATGATCCGGACGTACGTCAACATTTGCTCCGCAGTCAAGCAGCAGCGAATGTCCTTTTTCATGCGGCACCATAGTAGCGAAAGGAGCCCGGTCAACGCCTTTTTCCCTTCCGACAAGAACCTGGGCGCCTACCATAAGCGCACCGGAGTTACCTGCAGAAATAAAAGCATCCGCAGATCCGTCATGAACTGATTTCATACCCACTGACATGGATGAATCCTTCTTGGTCCTTATTGCCTGAACAGGGTGTTCACCTGTTTCAATCACTTCAGAGGCCGGTATAAGACTCAGCCTGTCCTTATCATAATTCTCTTTTTCAAGGAAGGGTTCTACCGCATCCGGACGTCCGACAAGCAGCACCTGCACACCGTCATACTTTTTCACAGCAGAAAGAGCACCTTTGACGATCTCTTCGGGTGCGTTATCTCCTCCCATTGCATCAACAGCAACCTTTATCA
>JAGHSD010000144.1 GCA_018066045.1 Candidatus Darwinimomas equi
CGAACATTGAACCGCCTACTACCGTTGCTACGCAGAGCGCCATACCAAAGCCCGATGCTCTGGATACTGCCACTGCGATAGGTGTAATAAGTGTGATAGTGCCAACCGATGTTCCCATGGATATGGATACCAGGCAGGCAATTACGAAAAGCATTGCAACCGCAAACTTCGCCGGAACGATTGAAAGCAGGAAATATGCTACAGAGTTGGCTCCGTTTCTTCCTACTACTCCTGTGAAGATTCCCGCTGCCATGAAGATCAGGATCATCGTTACTATGTCCTTATCTCCGATTCCCTTGCCCATGAGCACAAGCTTATCTTCAAAGCTGAGCTTCGGGTTCTGGAGGCATGCCACCAGCAGCGCAATCAGAAAGATTACTACGATTGGAATGTTATAGAATCCCATAGGGATCTTCAAAACATATTCAAATAATATTCCAAGTCCCAAATACAGTACAAGAAAAACTCCAATAGGTATCAGTGCTTTAGCATTTCCTTTGTTGTCCATCTAACCTCTCCTTAGTAGTCCGTATTTTTACAGAATCACCTCTATGGTTCTGTTTTAAACGCATCTGCCTGCTTCCTGCAGCTTTCTATATTGCTTGATCCGTTCCATATCATCCAGCCGTCTGTCAGTCCTGCATCATACAATGCCTGTATCTCTTTACCGACATATTCCGCATAATACTCTATATGCGGTTCCTTATATGCATTATAACCCTGTATCCATGTCCTGACTTTCGCCGGTGTGGGACATTCTTTCTGCCTTTCGACAGCCCTGTCGGCAAAATGCTTCACCGTGTCATACGGGTGCTCCCATGGTATCCATTCCTCCGTAGCCTCGTAGTGATCCGGGTAAGGCATTCCGCTTATGACATCCGCCACATTGGATATTGCCGGCCAGTACTGACCGTATCCGCCTACGAAATCCTCAGCTACCTCTCCGAATACATCGGCTCCGACGTACACACCTTTTTCATGCAGATGATCTGTCGCATACATCAGAAATCTCTGTATTGCCTGAACCTTCGTCTCGTTGTTTTCGTTTCTGTAATCTATGTTTCCTTCCTTTTCCGCTGACTGTGTCCTGTCGGGGAAACGTACGTAGTCAAACTGTATTTCGTCAAACCCGAACCATCTGACCGCCTCATCCGCTATATCTACCTTGTACTGCCATATCCTGCGTGAATACGGTGTCGGCCAGTATCCGTTGGACAGTTCCTTCGGTGTTCCGTCATTGCTGCATATGGTAAGCTCCGGATGCTCTTCAGCTAAGAAATCATCCTGGAATGTCGTCATCCTTCCGATAACATAGAATCCGGCATCCTTAAGGGCCTGTATACGTCTTCCGTATTCCTCACGGCTGTAATGCGCTGATTCGTATGCGGAAGGGCAAAATGCCAGCATAACCTCTGATTCGTATCCGATATCTCTGTTGTCCTGTATGTTTATTACAAAGGCATTGATTCCTGAAGCTTTCGCTATCTGTATAAATTCATCCAGATTATCGCCCCCGGCCTTTCCCGTCAGATAAAGAGCCTTCACTCTGCCCGGCATTTCTCTGTTCGCGGTAAATTCCTTATTTCTGGCGTAGTAATCCGGATCCGCCACGGTTCCGCCGCCATATTTATTGCCTCTGAGTGAATTAACCGTCAGATAATAAGCATCCGTACCTTCCTCCGGCATCTGGTCCCCGGGTATGTTTCCCTCTTCATCCGGCTCCGGAATTACCGGTCTTTCGGCCTCTGCCGCCGTCTCACACACATACCAGCTGTTGATCCAGCCTTTGTTCTGACCGTAAGTAACTTTATAATATTTTACATTTCCTTCGCTGTCTTCACCCTCGCTGCCTGTCACCTTAAGTCTGGTTCCACGTTCCACATAAGCACCTAATTCCGTCTTTCCTGGTGCTTTCAGCAAGTTTACAGGTACACGAACGAAGACCTCAGGCGGTAACGGTACAAGATGAATTACCTCTTCGGTCTCCGCCTCTGTTTCCGGTTCGTCCTCCACGACTTCCGATATATCCAGAGGTTCATACTTGGCCTGATGTGAGCAGGAACACAGAAGCAAAACTGTACCTGTCAGCACCAGAACCCATTTTAGGTTTCTTTTCATAACAGTTAGATTTTATCATATATCAAGCATCTTGACAAATAATCGCAGGTAAAGGACAATTGTAGAAGAGGAGAAAACACTATGCTTGAACTTAAAAACGTATCTTTTACCGTTACAGACGAGAACGGTGGTCTGAAAACTATCGCCGATGACATCTCTCTGACTGTCGGTGACAATAAATTCGTAGTTATTACCGGTCCCAACGGAAGCGGCAAGTCCACTCTTGCCCGTCTTATCATGGGTATAGAGCAGCCTACGGGCGGGCAGATTCTGTTTAACGGCAGGGATATCACCCATGCTTCTGTCACGGAACGCGCCAATGCCGGGATCAGCTTTGCATTTCAGCAGCCCGTCCGGTTCAAAGGATTAAACGTGCTTGATCTGCTGCGTATCGCATCCGGAAAAGAGCTTACGGTATCCGAAGCATGCATGTATCTGTCATCGGTGGGACTCTGTGCCAAAGACTATATTAACCGTGAGGTAAATGCTTCTCTGTCGGGCGGAGAACTCAAGAGAATTGAAATAGCCATGATACTTGCCCGGGGCACTCTTCTTTCAATATTTGATGAACCCGAAGCCGGAATAGACCTGTGGAGCTTCTCTAACCTGATAAATGTATTCGAAGACATGAGGAAGAACATACATGGCTCTATTCTCATCATTTCACATCAGGAAAGAATACTGAACATCGCTGATGAAATCATTGTCATCGACTCCGGACATATCGCGAAGCAGGGGCCGAAGGAGGATATCCTCCCCGGCATATTGGGAACCACGGCGGCCATGATCATGTGCGACGGAGCGAAAGGAGGTTCGGGAAAATGATAGACAAAGTGTCTCAGCATATTCTTGAGGAAGTGGCAGATATTCACGAAACTCCGGTCGGCGCCTATAATTTCCGCGTCAACAGCGAATCTGCGGGCAGAAACACCACCGCCAATATCGATATCATCTCCAAAACAGACAAACCGGGTATTGATGTGAAGATAAAACCGGGTTCTGTAAACGAAACTGTTCATTTTAATGTTGTTCTTTCGGAAAGCGGATTCAAAGAGAATATATATAATGATTTCTATGTTGGTGAAGATTCGGATGTAGTCATTGTGGCCGGATGCGGTATTCATAACTGCGGAGATCAGGATTCGGAACACGACGGCATCCATCGATTCTTTATCGGAAAAAATGCAAAGATGAAATATATCGAAAAGCATTACGGTGAAGGTGACGGAAACGGAAAGCGCATACTCAACCCGGTCACTGAGATATACATGGAGGAAGGTGCTGTCGCAGAGCTTGAGATGGTTCAGATAAAGGGTGTTGATTCAACGAAACGTACCACTCTTGCAAAGCTCGATGCAAATGCAAAGCTTGTTGTACGCGAGAGACTTATGACACACGGAACGCAGTACGCGCTCAGCGAATATACAGTTGAAATGAACGGCGAAGGCTCTTCTGCCGATGTAGTCTCCAGATCGGTTGCCAGAGAAAAATCCACCCAGGATTACAGATCCAAAGTCATCGGCAATGCCGCATGCTCAGGTCATACCGAGTGTGATGCCATCATCATGGATCAGGCCCATGTTTATGCAACACCTGAGCTTGATGCAAACAATATCGATGCACAGCTTATACATGAAGCAGCCATAGGCAAGATTGCCGGGGAGCAGCTTACCAAACTTATGACTCTCGGACTGACCGAGGCTGAAGCCGAGGAACAGATCATAAACGGATTCCTTAAGTAAGCTTCCGAATCGACCGGTAAAACAGTTTCAGTCAACCAAAAAGCGGGTTCTTTCGAACCCGCTCATTTTATATTGTCTGATATCTTATTTCTCTTTCTTTGAACCGATAACCGTGATAAGGAAGTAAACTACAAGGATTACCAGCGGTACAATGTAGCATACAGTCTTAACTGAGTATGATCCATCAATCGGTGAAAGGAAATCAATAAGCTGTCCTGTAAATACGAATGCCATAACGATCGGGCAGATGAACTTGATAGCGATTGAGAAGAACTTATCAAAAAAGCCCGGCTTTGCACTGACATGTATTTCATCAAGCGTGAACTTCGGCTTAAGCTCCCAGCCGATCATCAGTGACATAAGCATAGCTCCGAGAGGCATTGCAACACCTTCTGAGAAGAAGTCCATGAAGTCAAGCCAGCAGTCATTCCATGTTGCATAAGCCGATGTCTCGATCCATCCGAAGAGGTTAGCCGGTGCGATTCCTGTATTTCCGAGACAGCATACAGCTACGAGGCAAGCCTCAAGCATAATTGCAACTGAAACCCAGATAGTTGTCTTTGTTCTGTTCGGTGTCTTACCCTTAGCTGTTGCACGGTCAATGAAGAATGTTGCAAGAACTTCCATCAGAGAAATAGCTGATGAGATAGCTGCTATAAGAACCAGTGCATAGAAGATTACACCGAAGAGCGGTCCGAATGTTCCCATCTGTGAGAATACATCCTGAAGTGTTACGAAAAGAAGCTTCGGTCCGCTGAGTGATATATCTGAATAAGCAACGCCGTTTGCGATTCCGTTAGCAACTGCTGCCGGAATAACTGCAAGTCCTGCCATAAGAGCTACAAGAGTATCTGAGAAAACGATAACTCCCGCATTCTTCGGAAGATTCTCGTTCTTTCCAAGATATGATCCGTATGTAACCATAGCACCCATAGCAAGTGAAAGTGAGAAGAACATCTGTCCTCCTGCTGTCGCAAGTACAGAGATGAAATCAGGCTGTGACTCAATGAAACCTGCCTCTACTGCATATCCCGGAACGAACATGAATTTAAGTCCTTCAACTGCGCCCGGAAGTGAAAGTGCACGGATGATGATGATAACAAGCATTACGAAAAGTGCCGGCATTCCGATCTTATTGAACTTCTCGATACCGCCTGAAACACCGCCCTTAACGATGAGCATGCAGATAATCATGAACAATGCTGTAAAGATTACACATCCCCACGGTGATGAAAGCATTGCACCGAAAGTCATTCCTCCGCTTACATCTGCAAACATTCCGTTTCCGACACCGAAAGAAAGTTCTGCAAGGTTGAGTGAAAGATACTGTATACAGTATCCGCCAAGTACTGAATAGAAACTCATGATAAGGAATGGCGCTATCATTGCAAGCCATCCGATCCATTTATATTTCTTTGAAACTGACTTGTATGCATCTACTACATTTAATTTTGTCTTACGTCCGAGTGCAAGCTCTGCTGTCATGATAACGACGCCAACGAAAATTGCAAGTAATACGTATACAAGAAGAAATGTGAAACCACCTGACTTACCCATCTTATACGGGAATCCCCAGATGTTTCCAAGACCTACTGCCGATCCGATAGCGGCAAGAATAAATCCTATATTACTGCCCCAGGATCCTCTGTTCTCTTCCATAATATTTCCCCCTTTGTAACTAAAAAATAGTTTGAATTATTATAACAATAATCCCTTACAAATGCAACAATTCATTAATCCCCACAGCCGCACAATATTTTAGACTTTACTTCCGTTTATCAGTATTTTTCATTGTTCCGCTCTGTATACTTCTTTTCCCTCAAAATATACATTTTGAATCTTTGTATTGTGAATTGTTCTGAGATCCGCTCCGGTAAAATCAAGGAAATCTGTATCCAGAATTACAAAATCGGCGTTCTTCCCCTTCTTTACAGAACCGCATCTGTCATCTATTCCGAGCTGACGTGCACCGTCTATCGTGAGACAATTGAGAACCTCCCTGATGCTCAGAAGCTCTCCGGGATTATAAGGCCGCGCGTCATCTCCGGGAGCTATTCCGGTTACCGCTACTTCAATAATGTTCTGGATATTCCCTTTTATGAATTCAGCACACGGTGCATCCGTGGAGGATGAAACCGTGATTCCGCTGTCAACGAGACTCTTCATGGGATATCCTGATTCAAATATTCCTCTCGGGAAGTATGATTTGATAATCATCAGTTTTATCCAACATTCCACTGATTTGCAGATTTTACTCAGGAAGCCCGGCTTGCTGCTCCTCTGTTTTTGACTTAATGCAGAAACATCCATACAATGCCATAATAGGTTTCCGGCAATACCTATGTCATGTTCTGCACAGCGGCGTATATCCTCATCGGTGATATTTCTGACATGTGCCAGAGTGTTGTGAAGCTTTTTTCCTGATTTTTCTTCGGCGTTGATATATGCATCAATCACAGCTCTGCAGGCTCCGTCACCGAATGTATGTGTGTGAATCGGAATCCCTTTTGAGTTCGCGTATGCTGCGATTTCTTTTAACTCATCAGGTGCCCAAACGATATTTCCGTGTTCCTGTCCCGGCTTTGCACCCGGATATTTTCCAATTGTCCATCCAGTTCGGGCTTCAACTACTCCGTCTGAGAAAAGCTTAAGTACAAGCGGATTAAAATGTGTTGTCCTGTACTTATTTCCCTCCTCTATCATATAATCTATTTTTTCACGGTATTCCTCCGCCTCATAGCTGCGTACCGTATATGTTGTTGTCACATTGATTCCAAGTTCTCCCGAATCATCCATATCCTTCAGATATGGATACCATATCGGCCCGCCCATACAGTTGATGTAGGCATCATAATAATTGGTGAATCCTCTCTCGTGAAGTGTATCGACAGCATTACTGCACGCTGTGCGATATATTTCCGCATCCACTTTTGATAGATCAATTGTCCTTTCAATTACATAAGGAATCACCTCATCAGAGATAACACCGTTTGGAACTCCTCCTGAAGTAAGGCGGATATCTCCTCCTCTCACTTTTTTTCCATTATCAAGTCCTGCAATTTTAAGAGCCGTCTGATTACATAGTGCCTGATGTCCGCCTGAATCAATCAAAACCACGGGAATGTCCGGTGCTGCAGATTCAATTTCCTCTGCATAATTTCTGTCAGTGCCGGTCTTCTCCATAAATATCTGATAATCAAGCCCCCATGAAAGAAAGTATTCAGGTTTTTCTTCTGCAGTCATTTTTTCTCTGATCAGATCAAGCAATCCATCATAATGCATATAATATCCCGGCATCATCCTTGCCACGGCATCGATTCCGATAAAATGCCCATGTCCTTCCGTGCATCCGGGGATAATCAGGCCCTTTCCGGTATTATCAATTATCTTTGTTCTTCCTTCGTCGATATAATCAGCCGCCCCGTCTCTGTCGCCTGCATAAATATATTTTCCGTCCTTTACCGCAAATGCTCCGCAAAGACCGTTACCTTCTTTTTCGGCGGTAAATATCTTTCCAAAAACCACAAGATCTGCTGCTTTCTCTCTAATCATTGATTTGCCTCCCTTTCGTATTTCAATACAGAGCAATCTGGGAATATTATAC
>JAGHSD010000008.1 GCA_018066045.1 Candidatus Darwinimomas equi
CCTTTGCCATTAACCGCTGTAAATACTTCATCAGATGCAAGGTTTCTTACGTAGCCAAAAACAGTCTCTTTTCCATCAGATAACGCAACTGATAGTGCATAAAAGGGAATTCCGGCGCCAGCGTTGAATGACCCGTCAACAGGGTCAAGATAGGCGATTCCTTTATTTCCTCCAATCTCAACCATTCCCGCCTCTTCAGAGAGCAGATGTTTGCAGACCTTGTGTTCACGAAATATCTCTAAGACAATATCTTCTGCAATCTTATCCAGACGTTCTGTCGGCGTATTGTCTGCCCCCATACAGAGTTCTTCAGCACCATATTCAGTTCCAATCAGGGGAACAAGTGCATCTTTAATACGTGCAGCTGCAGATTCGCAGTATGTGAAGAACTCTTCGGGGGATAACATGTATTATATTTTATGTATGGATAAGGATTTTATGCTTTCTTTTACACCTTCATGCCGCAACACTCTTAAATACATACCTCACATAATATAGATAGATTAACAATGAAGGAACAAACCGAAGTTGGAAAACTGAAAGAAGGCCGTTATGTTGTTGTTGACGACGAGCCGTGTAAAATTATGAGCATTGCAATCTCCAAGCCGGGAAAGCATGGTGCAGCAAAAGCAAGACTTGATGTTGTCGGTATCTTCGACGGACAGAAGCGCTCTGTTGTTTCCCCGACCTCTGCAACCATCTACGCTCCTATCGCTGAGAGAGAGACCGGTCAGATTTTAACCATCGCAGGAAACGTTGTTACTTTCATGGATATGAAAGACTTCAACAACTTCGAACTCAATGTTCCGGATGATATTGTCGCAACTTTCCAGCCCGCACAGGAAGTTCCGTACATTGAATCTTTAGGCAAGCGCAAGCTTGACCTCTGAATTAAGTCTGCAGATAAAAAATGCAGTCTTTTTCATCAACTCTTTTTGCTGACGCTGATTCTGAATATACCTCTGCGCGGTACGTTATCTTCGGTGTTCCGTTTGACGGTACAACATCATTTAAAGCAGGCTGCAGGGATGCGCCGGCAGCTATCCGTCAGGCATCATACAATCTTGAGTCATATCTTCCGCATTATGATATGGAACACTATGAAGCTCCCATTCATGATATGGGAGATATGTATGTAGAGTGTCTCCCTGATGAGATGGTATCACAGGTTGAAGATACCGTATCTCTCATAAAAGAAGACGGCAAGATTCCGGTTATGCTTGGAGGAGAACACTCAGTAACTATTGGTGCAGTCAAGGCAGTAAAACCGTCCTGGTATATTGTCTGTGATGCCCATCTTGATTCTCAGGATGAATATCGCGGAAGCCGCTTTAACCATGACTGTGTAACAGCCCGTAATCTTGAGACTGTTAAAAATGTGGTAATTCTCGGCGCAAGAAGCGGTACAAAAGAGGAGTTTTCTTATGCGCGTGAAACATGTCATCTCTATACCGCAGATGACATCCGTGAGCGCGGGATTGCAGCAGTGTTAGATGAGGTCAAAGGACTCGTGGGGGATGCAGATATCTATCTCTCGATTGATGCCGATGCTATTGACTGCTGTTTCACGCCCGGTCTTGGAACGCCGGAACCTTTTGGTATGACGCCTCTTGATGTCAGAGATGTTATCAGAAGATTTGCCCCGCAGGCTGTAGGGTTCGATTATGTTGAAGTTCTCCCAAACGACCAGGGACAGACTGCTATGGTTGCAGCGCACATGATTCGTGAGTTCATCGCCGCAAACTTCAGCAAAGAGAAGTAAAAAATAAAAATATTTTTCAGTTGCCTTTTTCGGCAGCTTTTTTAGCGCGTTTTACCCGTTCCTTTGTGGTAAAACAGGTTACCAAATCAAGGAACTGTCTGAACTTCTTATTTGTGTCAAGGATTATCCTGTCAGCTTCTTCATCAGGAAGTTTGAGGATGCTGTCATCAGTTACGGTATCAACAAGGAGTGTTTTGTTCTTTTCTCCTGCCCATACTTCAAGTTTTTTCATACTGCCGTAAGATATGGAGTAATGTCCGTCTGCGGCAGCAGGTTCTGTCTGGAAGATGTCTCTGAATCCTGCGTTAATACGGTCATCGAGATCTGCGGTGTTTCCGCGTTTTACTTCGTATTCCTGCATGTTCTTATCTTTTGATGTTCTGTAAATAATTATCTGCCGTTTTTGTACTCGCCCGTTACAAACGTAAACACTATCTTTATCTCTGAGGAAAGCAAATAATTATAGGCATCAGGGCTTGTGGCTTAGCCAGGATATAGCGTCGGGCTTCTAACCCGAATGCCGGGGGTTCGAATCCCTCCAGGCCCGCTTGTTGTTAGTTGTTTATCTTGAAATCTACTCATTGGTAGTGGTTACTTTTTAATTAACG
>JAGHSD010000131.1 GCA_018066045.1 Candidatus Darwinimomas equi
GTTTATGGTTTTCCGATTTTGGGGGTTTTCAATAAAAAAGTTTCCGGTGGAACCTGTGAAATTGATAAGTGGATCATGAAAGCGGAAAGACGTGAAGAAAGACCATGTGATGATGAAGTAATAAAAACAGCTGCAGTTTCTATTGCTAATTTAGCCGAATCCGGTTCGAAAGTTGCATTATTTACAACTTTAAAACCTAATCAGTTAATAGAAATTATAAGGACACAGTTATCAATGGAATTGCCTGACCTAGATATTATTTTGTTGTCCGAAGGTGTTTCCAAGGCATCAAATGTAGACGAACTATCACATTGTGACGGGATCATTCTTCTGGAAGAGAGGAACGAGACATCTATGAACAGGTTTTCTGCCAATGTAGATCAAATTAGACTTTTCAATAAAAAAGTGCTTGGTGCCATAATAATGTAAAAAATTTGATACAGAATTTTTGGGGCTTCCTGAATGCGTCCCCGAAGTCAGATTACAGCCACAGCCATCACACCCGCTGCTTCTTCGGCGGATCTGGTGCGTCCTGGGACGAGATTTCTTGCTGTAGGACGCATCTGCCAAGATGCTTCGGCGGGCCACTTTATATTTCTGTATAAACACATCATAATTGGACTCCGTCTTCAATAAAGGAACTCCTATGATATAATGAACACCAGGGACAGTCCCTGGTGTATTTTGTATTTTTTTTGTACAATGAACACTAGGGACTGTCCCTGGTGTACTTTTTAATTCATTTATGGAAAAGGCGGCAGAAGACGAATTGATGGCGGCTATGGCGTAAAAGGATATTAGATGAAGCATGTCAGCGTATCCGTGCGGAATCTGGTCGAATTCATACTTCGCAGCGGAGATATAGACAACAGAAAAGATGTAAGCGGCGATCCTGATGCAATGCAGGAAGGCGTTCGCATACATAAAAAGATACAGAAGTCGATGCCTGCCGGATATCATGCGGAGATCAGCCTTAAGGAAACATTTGACTATGATGATATATGTCTGACAGTTGAGGGTCGGGCTGACGGAATCTGGGAGAAAGAAGAGGACGGACAGCGTGCAGTTATCATTGATGAAATCAAGTCGATGTATGCGAATCTTTCTTTTATAGATAATCCGAAGCAGATTCATCTTGCTCAGGCAAAATGCTATGCGGCCCTCTATGCGCCGGAGACGGAGCTTGAAAAGATCGGAGTACAGCTGACATACTGCGATATCGATACTGAAGATATAAAGCGTTTCAGATACAGCTTCCGTGCGGAAGAACTGCGTAAATGGCTGAAAGACCTTACAGACAGATACATGGTCTGGGCACGTATGGATGAGGAACACAGAAACGCCAGGGACGAATCAATAAGACAGCTTGAGTTCCCTTATGAATACCGTCCCGGACAGAAGGAACTGGCCATAGATGTGTATCGCGCGATAAAACGGGAGAGGAATCTTTTTATCAATGCACCTACCGGGGTAGGAAAGACTTTGAGTGTTCTGTATCCTTCAATCAAGGCTGTAGGAGAGGAACTGGCAGGAAAGATTTTTTATCTGACGGCAAAGACGGTTACTGCGACTGTGGCAGTGGATACATTTAAGCTGCTTGCGTGTAAAGGACTTGATATGAGGACTGTGCATATCACGGCAAAGGAGAAGGCATGTGCGAACGGGGATTTCCTGTGTAATCCGGATGCCTGCCCATATGCCGACGGACATTTCGACAGGGTCAATGATGCGGTGTTTGATATCATAACTCACGAGCATATCATCACGAGAGAACTGACTTTCGAATATTCTGAGAGGCATAAAGTCTGCCCGTATGAGTTTTCACTGGACATATGCAACTGGTGTGATGCGGTTATCGGGGATTATAACTACGCTTTTGATCCGAGAGTTCGCCTCAGGAGATTTTTTGAAACAGAGTCGGAAGACGGATACATTTTCCTTGTTGATGAAGCGCATAACCTGCCTTCGCGCGCATGCGAGATGTATTCTGCGACCATCATTAAAGAGGATGTGCTGGAATGCGGAAGAATGGTGAAAGGAATGAGCAGGACTCTGACCTCAGCGATAACTTCCGTGAATAAGAAACTGCTGGAACTGAAGCGCGGATGCGACGGGAGTTATGTGATATATCCCGATGTCGCCAATCTGGCAAAGGCTATGAACAGGCTGCAGCTGGAGCTGTCAAAGCTTCTTGAGAAACAGAAGTTCTTTGACATGAAAGAGGAAGTGCTTGATTTCTTTTTCAAGGTCAAGAAGTTCAATGATGTATATGCAGAGATGTTCCGAGGATATAAGATCTACGGGAAACATCAGTATGACGGAAGCTTCTGTGTGAAGCTTCTGTGCGTGGATCCTTCGGACAGTATTCAGGGATGTCTTGCTGCCGCACGCAGCGCGGTGTTCTTCAGTGCGACACTGCTTCCGATACAGTATTACAAGGAACTGATAACAGGAGATGCGGATGATTATGCTGTTTATGCGGAGACGTCGTTTACTCAGGATCAGAGACTGCTGGCCATGGCACGGGATGTAAGCAGTAAGTATACAAGGCGCAATGCGGATGAATATGAGAAGATTGCTGAATATATCAAAGCAGCTGTGTCGGCAAAAAAAGGGAACTATATCGCATTCTTCCCGTCGTATGAGTTTATGGAGCATGTGAAGGAGTTTCTTGAGTCGGGAACATGTGACATGATAGTTCAGAATCAGAGGATGTCGGAGAAGGAACGGGAGGATTTCCTTTCCGAATTCAGCTTCGAGCGTGACAGATCGCTGCTTGGCCTGTGTGTGATGGGCGGGATATTCTCGGAAGGAATAGATCTCACGGATGAAAAACTTATCGGCGCGATAATTGTCGGAACGGGACTGCCGATGATAAATACCGAATCGGAGATAACGAAAAAGTATTTTGACGACGACGGGAAGGACGGATTTGCCTATGCATACAGATTTCCGGGCATGAACAAAGTCATGCAGGCGGCGGGAAGAGTGATCCGCAAGGAGACGGACCGTGGAGTGATACTTCTTTTAGATGAACGCTTCAGTTATTCCGAATACCGCAGCCTCTTCCCGAAAGAGTGGTCGGACTGCAGCCGGGTCACACTATCTACCGTAGGCGATTCCGTACGAAAATTCTGGTCGAAGACATAAATTTCTGTCAGGTAACATAGGTAACGGCGGGTAGTCCGGCTGAAATTATGAAATTTTTGTAAAATTAGCACTCAAACCTTGCGAGTGCTAATTTCTGCGTGTATACTATTACAGAGCGTGTAATGTGACCACCCGGCCGGCCGTGCGCGGTTTAGAAAACAATTGCCGGGTGCAGTGAAGCGTGATCAAAAGGAATCATTAGGCTGCGGGTGGCAGGAGCGAACGCAACGTTTTTGGAAAACGCGCACTGCCTGCCGGGTGGGGACAT
>JAGHSD010000111.1 GCA_018066045.1 Candidatus Darwinimomas equi
ATTTGATGAGGCAACCAGTGCTCTTGATAACAGAGCTCAGAGTATACTGTGTGATACACTCGAAAAAAGACATAATACCAGAATAGCTATAGCTCACCGGCTTACGACAGTTGAAAAATGTGACAGAGTCATAGTGCTGGATCATGGAAGAATAGTAGAAGAAGGGTCTTATTCTGAACTTGCAAAGGCGGGCGGAGTATTCGAAAGAATGATAGAAGAACAGGAGTTATTCAATCAGCAGAACTTTTGATATAAGAGGTGGATTGTTTGAACAGTGAAGAAATAAAAAAAGCTTATATGACAAATGATGAACTGGGAGAAGCAGAGTGTAACAGAATTAATTCTCTTGTTTCAGAGTTTAAAAGATATCTTGAAGTAATGGTTATGATACCGGGAGCGGAAAAAGCGGAGAAAGATAATCCGGAGGCTTTCAGGGAGAAATATCGACTGTCACGTGATTACAGAGAAGATGGGAAAATGTTCCTTGATCCGAGATTGTCTTCTCAGTTTAAATCAATGTCGGAAGAAGAATATTTATCAGCAGTGACTGAAACTGCTTTCAGATATTCACAGTTTCTGAATAATAAGTTTTTCTATCGCGATTTATTTCGTGAAAAACTATGCGTTCCTGATAATGAAGTGATAAAAAAATGGCGTGAACGGCAGATACACAGATGTCTTGGATTGGCAGGGAGCGCTTCGCTAGGGAATATTCATGTTCCCCTGGCTATAGAACTTTCAGATGGCTGTTCCGTCGGATGTAAGTTCTGCGGGATAGGCGCAGGGAAACTGAAAAGTGTTTTCAGATATACGGATGAAAATGCAAAGTTATTTAATGATGTGCTGGAAACAATGCATGATATCATAGGGGACGCAGCAGGATCAGCAATGCTGTATTACTGTGGTGAACCACTGGATAATCCGGACTATAAGAAATTTATGTCTGATTTTTATAAGAAATCAGGTTTGTGTCCGCAAATCACAACAGCAGTCGCATTAAGAGATGTTATGCGTACTCATGATTTGCTGGCGGATCTTTCACAGAAACCGGTCACTATTTACCGTTTTTCAGTATTAAGCGTGGATCAGGCAGAGAAAATACTTGATGAGTTTACTCCGGAGGAACTTTTAAGAGTTGAACTTCTGCCGCAGTATCCGGAAGCAAAGACTTTTTCCGGATTTGTTGACGCCGGAAAGGCAAGAGATGCAAAGTATCATGTGGACTCCGGTGTTTATCAGAGTATATGTTGTCTGTCCGGGTTTGTCATTAATATGTCAAATATGACGGTAAGGATGATTACTTCAGTCCCGGCTTCAGATGAGTATCCTACCGGAGAGAAAATATATGAGAAAAAGGAATTCAAATCTGCAGAGGATCTGAAAACTATAGTAGAAAGCATGATTGACAGGTATATGGTCAATGAACTGCCAAAATCGCGTAAGCTAAAGTTTTATGACTATGTAAAGGTTAAGGATGATTCCGGTGATGATTGCATGCTTATTGCTCCGGGCTATCATTTGAAGATTAAGGACATTCCGGGAGGAGCCGGTAAACCCGCAGCAGAAATGCTTGCGAAGGGAGACTATACGGCAAAAGAAATAGTATCAGAGATTACAGACAGTGAAAAGATTGATCCTGTGGAGGTATACCGTACTTTGTATTACTACTGGATGGAAGGGGTAATTGATGAGTTTCATTAAAGATATAGACAGCATCAGGGAGATTGCTGAACAGAAGAGACTTTTGGAATATCTGGTATTTGACAAAGATTTCGCAAAAAAGTTCGAAGCAGATAGAAAGAAAACTCTTGAATCGATTGGATTGGGTGACTTGGACACGGAACATGCAGCTAGCCTATATAAGGAGTTTATTAACAAAAAAACCTTAATGAGAGAATCCGTAAAGGCTGCAGGAGAGCCTTCGAATCCTCAGTTTGCAAAGTGGAGAAATCGTCAGATTGGAAGATGCACAATGATGTTTTCCAAAGAACAGTCAGACTCATTGGTTCATCTCCCTATTCTGTTTGAGCTTTCCAAAGGCTGCTCCATAGGATGTAAATTCTGTGGCTTGAACAGCGGTCCGCTTAAAACCGTTTTTATGGCTACTGAAGAAAATAAAAAACTATGGGCGGATGTAATGGATGCTGCTGTGAAGCTGATAGGACCGGCGGTAGGAGAGGGAATCTGCTATTACGGAACAGAACCGCTTGACAATCCGGATTATGGCTATTTTTCACAGGACTGGTTCGAGAGATTCGGTAAATATCCTCAGATAACGACAGCTGCAGCTCTCAGAAATGTTGAAAAGACAAGGGAGCTCCTAAAACAGCTTGATCCGTTTAAAGAAACGATATTCAGGTTTTCTGTACGATCGCTTGATGAGTTTACAACCATTGCCCGTGAATTCACACCGGAAGAGCTTCTTATGGTTGAACTCCTTCCTCAATTTGAAGAAGCACCGGGAAATGCGCTTGCAAAGGTAGGACGTAATGCAACAGAGAACGAATACTCAGGAACTATAAGCTGCGTATCAGGATTCAAAGTAAATATGTGTGACCGCAGCATAAGTCTGATCACACCGGTCGAAGCATCAGAGAGATTTCCGTTGGGTCAGATCGAGTTGAAAAAGGTGATTTTTACCGACGGAGAGGATTTTGAAAGAAAACTCGAAACTATGATTTCGGGTATGAAAACCATTCTTTCTCCGAATGAAAAACTATCATTATATGATTACTTGTATTATAATGTAGAGAATAATACCTGCAAGATATACAATAAATATGGGGTAGGATACCAATTTGATTTCCCGGATTATTCTGATTTGATACAAAAACTGTTTGATTCTTTAAATTCCGGATTATATACAAGAAGAGAGATAGTAGAGAAACTTGAAATAAAAAATGCTGAGGGATGGGATTCACTTGCTTTTCATTCAATTATAAACAATATGTGGAACAGAGGTTTAATTGTTGACAGTCAGCTTTATGAGTAATAGGAGGACACTATGGAAGAGAATAACAACAACATCAACAATAACGAGCAGGATCAGGAACAAAAACAGATAGAACTTTCTCCGGAGATAAAAGCTGTTTTGGAAAAAGATGCAGAGAACAGAAAGAAACTGGCGGAAGTCTTTGCACAGTGCTGGGATGATGAAGCTTTCAAGAAAAGATTCATGGAGCATCCCGAGGAAGTAATGACAGAGTATGGCGTTATTTATGACAAAAGCAAGGACTACGTAGTAATGGACACAAAGGATAAGGTTGTTACCTGTGTTCTTCCGTATGAGAATATAAAAGATACAATGCTTGCTATAGGCGATGCCTTTAAGAAAGCAGCAGAATCCGGTCCGGATACAAGAAAAGTTCTTCCGGAAGGATGGAGCATGGAATTTATTCAGAATACGGCAGATACCAATTATCTGGTTATTCCCCTTAACCCGGAAAAACTCACTCCTGAGGAGCTTGAAATGATAAACGGAGGATTCATTCTTATTACTCCGGGAGTATTTCTTGTAGTATTTGCTGCTGTAGCAGTAGTAGTAGCAGCAACAGCTGCAGTAGCCATAAACGTTGCAGTAGCTGCAAACGCTGCGATAGCTGCAAATATTGCTCTCGGGTTAAATGTTGTTATTAATGTAAATGTTGCTGCTAACATAAATGTTGCCGGATGGGACAATGAAAATATCTTTAAGGCATACGGTAAATTCTTTGGTTCAAATGGTAAGACATACTAATACTAGAATATCATCAATCATACACAGAGGAATTGCTGTCCTGCTGGCTGCGATACTGCTTGCAGGGGCAGTTCCTTTTGCTGTTTTTGCCGACCCTGTAAATGATGAAGAAAACGTGATTCCAAATGGAGAAAGCGGAACAACAGAGAGTGCACCAAATGATATGAATGCTGCTCCGGCTTCGGAGGCTACTTTTGTTATTCTGCCTCAAGGTTTTACCCAGATTGATTTTGATAAGAATTTAATTAATGGATCAAAACTAACGGGAAAGTTTGTTGATTTTAATAGCTCATTTTATCTTGGAGCAAATCAGGGGTACGGCATCCATTTTGATGGAGTACAAGTGGTTGATTTGACGAAAAACAACTTTCTTCTCTCAGATAAGTTTAATTATAATGATGAAAAGCAGCCTACTATACGTGGAGCAGCTTATTTTAGAAAAAAAATAGATCCTAAGCCTACCAATGGTGTTTATGGATATTTGACTGCCAATTATAGTAATCCTAATACTACTAAGTGTGCTGTAATAGTTTTTACAACAAATAATGTTTCAGAATATGGTAGTATCTCGTATGGAGCTAGTAAACCCGGTGATTCATACACAAATACTAAAGACGGGAACTCAAAGACAAATTCTGATTGGGGAATTAATTATAGTGGCACGCAGAATTATCTGTATAATAAAGGTAATGTCGTAACCGGTGCAGTGATTACGGTAGCATATCCAAACGCATGGGGAACAACTTCAGGAGATACACAGGGATATACAACTCAGGAGACTGTAATCAAAGCAACCGCCAAACCGGGATATGTATTTGATCATTGGGAGAAAAACGGTATTGATATCGGTGGTACCAGCTCGATGAGTGTCCAATGTAACGGATCTATCGATGCATATGTTGCTGTATTCAAGCCGAAAGCAGAAGCAAAAGGAGTTCATGTCTATAATGCAACAGAGCAATCAGGAACTCTTGTTGGCGGTACAGTAACCGGTGACAAATCATATGAAGGTGCAGATACAAGCACTGTGATACGTGCAATCCCAGATACAGCTAACGGTTGGAATTTTGATCATTGGGAGTGTTCAATCGGTGGAGATGCAAGTAGAAAGATAGTATCATATTCCAAAGAGTACACGGCACCTGTTACAAACTCTTTAGATAGTTATTATGCTTATTTCACCCAAAAACCTAACACCAAGGGAGTTCATGTAATTGTTGCAGATGAATGCTCTGCTGGCGGTAAAGTAACCGGAGATAAGGTATATGAAGGGACAGATACAAGCACTGTGATACGAGCGATTCCTGATAGCGGCTGGTATTTTGATCATTGGGAGTGCTTAATCGGTGGAGATGCAAGTAGAAAGATAGTATCATATTCCAAAGAGTACACAGCGCCTGTTACCAATTCTTTGGATAATTATTATGCATATTTCACGCAAAAACCTAATACAAAAGGAGTTCACGTTTTTAACAGGACAGGAATAGATGATGGTGATCCTGATCCAAATGAACCTAACACAACAGGTGGTGTTGTTTCAGGAGAAAAAAGTTATGAAGGTACCGACACAAGTATTGTAATACGAGCAATCCCGGCTGAAGGCTGGTACTTTGATCATTGGGAGTGCTCAATCGGTAGAGATGCAAGTAGAAAGATAGTATCATATTCCAAAGAGTACACGGCACCTGTTACAAACTCAGTGGATAATTATTATGCTTATTTTACGCAGGAACCACAGACAAAGGGAGTTCATGTCTATTCAAGGAATAGTGATGGAGATGGAGCTGATGGAGGTACAGTATCCGGAGAGAAGTTCTATGAAGGTACCGATACAAGCACTGTAATACATGCAATCCCTGATAGCGGCTGGTATTTTGATCATTGGGAGTGTTCTACCAATGGTGGACAAAAGAAAATAGTATCATATTCCAAGGAGTACACAGCACCTGTTACAAACTCAGTGGATAATTATTATGCTTGTTTTACGAGGTATACCGAAAAATTAAAGGGAGTCCATGTCTACATCAATAATGCAACCGGTGGTTCTGTATCCGGAGAGAAGTATTATGAGGGTACAGATACAAGCACTGTGATACGTGCAATCCCTGATAGTGATAGCGGCTGGTACTTTGATCATTGGGAGTGCATAATCGGTGGAGATACAAGTAGAAGGATAGTTTCATATTCCAAAGAGTACACGGCACCTGTTACAAACTCAGTAGATAAGTATTATGCTCATTTTACGAAAGATCCCCACGGAGTATTCACAAAAGCAAGTAATGAATTACACCAACCTGTAGAATACGGAACGGTAAGCGGAGATGCGTTCAGAAATAATAACGGACAGCTGACATATCAGACGACAATTACGGCAACGGCCAAAAAGGGATACGTATTTGACCACTGGGATTTGCAGGATTATCATGAACCTACAAAATTCACAGAGATATCAAAAGACAGCACAATTACTGTAAAAGTAAATGATGCAGTAGAAAGGTACTATGCTGTCTTTATACCCATGTGGGGAGTAAAGGCGACGGTAAACAATACCGAAGCCGGAACCGTAAGCGGCGGAACAGACGGATACGTCAACGGACAGGAGATAAAGCAGACGACACTTCAGGCGTATGCAAAGGACAGCAGTTTCGTATTTGATCACTGGGAACTTGCCACAGTAATAGGAGGAGAAGAACCTAGGGATTCGGATTATAAACGTGTATCAGACAGCAACCCGATAAACGTACCGGTAAAGCGAGAAAGTGGAGAGTACAAGTATTATAAAGCAGTATTCGTTGAAAAAGATAGTGCCAACGGAGTATATACTACAGCATGTGATGAATCACATAATTCTGCATCCTTCGGAACAGTTAGTGGAGATGCATTCAGAAACAGTAACGGACAGTTAATATATCAGACAACCTTGACGGCATCTGCTAAGAGAGGATATGTATTTGATCACTGGGATTTGCAGGATTCTCATGATCCGACACAATTTAATGAGGTGTCCAAAGACAGTACAATTACAGTAAAGGTTAATGATGAAGTAGATAAGTATTATGCTGTCTTTGTACCTATGTGGGGTGTTAAGACAAGTGCATCGCCTATAGAGGCCGGATATACTTCCGGAGATACGGACGGATATGTAAACGGACAGGAAATAAAGCAGACAACTATTCAGGCAACATTGAAATCCGATGAATATGTATTCAGTCATTGGCAGCTGACAAACGGAAGTATGGTTTCTTCCTCTGCAACAGTTACTGTACCGGTTAATCGCGAAGACGAAATGGTTGAATATGTTGCTGTATTTGAGAAACTAAGTGATGCCTTCGGTGTAACCACACAACCGGATGATCCGGATCATGGATCGACTACCGGAGATACGCTCAGAAAGAAAGACGGACAGCTGATTGACCAGACTACGATACAGGCTATACCGTCATCCAATGAATGGGTATTCGATCACTGGCTGCTGTCAACCAAAGGCGGAGAAGCAAAGAAGGTATCGAACGCAAATCCTTATAACGTTAAAGTAAAGGATCAGCATGACGTATATACGGCGGTCTTTGTATCTGCTTTTGCAGCAGACGGAGTATATACTACTGTAAGTGATCAGCAGTGCGGAACAACCAGCGGAGATTCATTGAGGAATATCAACGGACAGGTAGTATCTCAGACAACCATTGAGGCATTCCCGTCTTCGAACGAGTGGATATTCGATTACTGGGAACTGAGGATACCGGGAGAAAGTCCGGTTAAGGTTTCGATAGCCAACCCATATACAGTTGCCGTTGATGACTGTGTTTATATCTATACGGCCTATTTTCGCGCAAGGAACGGAAAAACGAATCCTGAAATCGAAATCAAGGGTCATGCGACCGGTATCACGGACAGCGTGATAAAGAAGAAGGAAAGACTGTTCACGGTTCCGGTACTGGGAGTTGACAGAAACTATATTCTTCAGCTGGCCGAACAGGCGGTTCAGGAATCGTCTTCAAGAAATGATATTCCTCCGTATGCGGGAGATTCACCGAGGCTCAGTGCTCTCAGCGCGGCGCTTCAGCTTCAGGAAAGAAAAAATGAGGAAGAACTGAAAGACACAGGTTTTGACTTCGTGACATCAGACGGAGAGATAATCACTATATCGGATATACCGGTTACAAGTGCCGTTACGGATGCTGCAGGCACTGTTGTAGAAGATAAATACGGCGATATCTATAAGTCAGAGGTTATCAAGGTAAGTGAGACCATAGTTCCGGTAACATTCAACGACGGTAAGAGGACAGTAATCTGGTCCAATACCGGTGCACAGGAAGATGACAGACTCCTGATCATCCAGCAGGGTATGATGTTCGCTGACAGGAATATCACACCTATAGCCGATAAAGACGGAAATATAGTATTCTCGACATCGGACTTCAACGGAAGCAGGTTCATTCTCGTCAAAGTGGGATATAAATAGG
>JAGHSD010000070.1 GCA_018066045.1 Candidatus Darwinimomas equi
CCTTGGCTTTGGCCTCTTTTTCTTTTGCAAGTGCCCTTGCTTTGGCTTCCTTCTCCTTCAGAAGGCGTGCTTTTTCTCTCTCTTTTTCTCTGGCAATACGCTCTTTCTCTTTGGTCTTTTCTGCGAGTGCCTTTGCCTTCTCTCTTGCTATAAGGGCTTTTTCTCTTTCCTTCTCTGCTTTAGCCTTGGCGAGCGCCTTGGCCCTGGCTTCCTTTTCCTTTGCAGCTGCCTTAGCCTTGGCTTCCTTTTCCTTTGCAGCTGCCTTAGCCTTAGCTTCCTTTTCCTTTGCAAGTGCCTTTGCTTTGGCTTCCTTTTCTTTCGCCAGATCAGCTTTCTGCTTATCGGTAAGACGTGTCGGTGATTGAACAGGCTTTTTACCTGCTGTTTTCTTTACTTCAGCTTTATCAGCTGTATTTGCCGATGACGTTTTTGTCACATTTTTTGTCTTCGGTTTCTTTTCTGCAGTCACGCTGGATTTTTTCTTCTTTTCCGCCTGTGCCAATTCATACCTCTTTCCGTGTTGTAAACACTACATATTGTGTATTTCGGTTTACATAAATACTTTTTACAGCAATAAAATGGTCCCCGACTGTTTCATTATATACCTCGTCAGAGACCATTTCAAGGGAGTAGCCCAAATAATGCCCCAAAAATCAATAATCTTCAGGAAATTTCTTCTTCAGCCACCGTTCAAGGAGAACCAATGCGGTTATCGCTCCGAGTATTTCTCCCACAAGAAGCGACCATGCAATGCCTTTTTCTGCAAACAAAGCATCGAACAGGAACATGATAGGAATATAGAACACCAGCTGTCTTGCAACAGAATGAATAAGTGTACCTTTCCCGTCTCCCATAGCCTGAAGACAATATGATGTATGATAGTTAAGGAACATCGGTATTGATGCCAGAGATCTTATCTTCAGGAACATCGTGGCAAATCCGATTACCGCAAGAGATTCCGCCGATGGTCCTGATGTCGTGGATATAAACGCACTCACTATCTGCTCAGCGAACAGTTCATACAGCAAAACCGTAAAAACAATGATTATTATGCCTGACCATCTGGCAGTGTTTATTGCGTCCTGCATTCGCTTTTTATTCTTTGCGGCAAAATTATATGCTACAAGCGGAAGCATTCCCTGACTGATTCCCAGTCCTATCGCATTCGGAAGTCTTTCGACCTTCAGCACTATTCCGATAGCTGCCAGCTGGATATCCCCGTGAACCGCCATCTTCGCATTAAGGAAAATGTTCGACAGATCATACAGTCCCGGAAGTATGGCCGACGGTATCCCGACTGAGATTACCTCTTTCCTGTCTTCTCCTGCTATCGACCTGCATTCTTTTATCGAAAGTGTAATCGGTGTAACCGCAGAAACCTTTCGTATCATGAAAAAGAAATACAGCATGGCAATAATATTTGAAAGCAGCGTTGCTGTTGCCGCTCCTATAACTTCCATACCCGGAGGCAGTATTACGAACATAAACAGCGGATCCAGTATCATATTCAGTATTCCGCCTGCACTTAGTCCTATGCTGGCCTGTTTTGAGTATCCTGTGTTTCTCAGAAAATGCGCCATGGTCTGAGAAAGAACCACCGGTATGGTTCCGGCTACAACAACTATCCATGTATACTGCATCGAATATTTCATGGTATTCTCCGATGCTCCGAAGAGCTTAAGTATCGGTACCATGAACAATCCGACTATAAGTGAATACGCTGCCGCCGCGATAAGCGATCCGTAAAAACTGAATGCGCTCACCTTTTTTGCTCTTTCGTTTTCTCCCTTTCCCATGAGGCGGCTTATCATGCCTCCGCCTCCTATACCGAAGAGGTTTGCAATCGACACAGTCATTACAAAAAGCGTAAATGCCAGCGAAACCGAAGCAATCATATACGGATTTCCGGTACGCCCTACATAAAAGGTATCCGCAAGATTGTATATAAGATTAATCAGCTGACTTATGACAGTCGGCAGGGCAAAAGTCAAAAGTGCCTTTGGGACCGGCACTTTTTCAAAAAGATCTTTTTTCTCATTCATGATGTCTACACTTCTCCTGACCGTTTCAGACTTCCGTCGGCCAGTATCAGCTCCCCGTATTTATTTATTCCGCCTTCGGTAATGCATTTCCCGTTATATTCATCCATAAGGCTGCTCAGATCTCCCTCTCTGCAGAGCACCTCATAATATTCATAAAAGCGGTTGATAATCTCTATTACTATATCTTCCCTGTTCACGCACTTTCCCGTACACTGTTTTACGGATCCGGCGATGTCTGATATATCATCCGGGAAGCAGTCATTGTTCACATTTATTCCGATTCCTATAACGGAATAAAACTCACTTCCGGAAAATACGCTCTCAGAAAGTATCCCGCATATTTTTCTTCCGTCTGATTTTATATCGTTCGGCCATTTTACCGATGTATCAAGACCTGCGGCATCTGCTATACCTCTTGAAACCGCCAGTGCTGCTATGATAGTCAGCATTGAAACTTTCTCCGAATCAATCTGCGGCTTCACAAGAATACTCATGGCAATCGCATCTTCTCCCGCACAATGCCAGCTCCTTCCGAGCCGTCCTCTTCCTCCGTCCTGTCTCTCTGCAATGACAAGCATGTTGTCTTCTCCGTCCGGAGCAATCCTCCGTGCTTCTTTATTTGTGGAATCAACAGCATCCATATATCTGATGCCATTAAGACAGGGACAGTTTTTTTTGATTTTTTCAATATCGTATTTCATTTACCAGTAAAAAACGATCCACAAAAAAGCCGCCACAATCAGAAACACCACGGAAAGTCCTATGCTGAAGAACACTCCTCCGAGGCTTTTCTTTCCGTGCGGCAGATGCTGGATTTTATATATTGCCTCTGCCCCGTTCATAACTGCAGCAATCAGAACGATATACGGAAGAAGCTTTCTGTTTGCATCAAAATCACTTACCATGATCACAAACAGCACAACTGCTCCCGCACCAAGCACCGTGTGCAGAATATCCATTGCAGAAACTCTGCGTCGTGAAGTTTTCTTTGTATAATCAAGTGCCATTATCTTCTCTGTCTTGCCATCTCAAACATGAGCACCGAAGCTGCCACTCCGGCATTTAATGATTCAACCTCGCCTTTCATCGGTATCCTGATCAGTTTATCTGCGCAGGCGGCGACTTCATCGCTTATTCCTGCCGATTCATTTCCTATGATAAATGCTGTCGGTCCGCTGTAGTCTTCTCTGTCATAATCATTTTCACCGTTTAGGTGGGCGGCAAACACCGTTGCCTTAAGTTCCTTTATTGCACCACATAAATCATCTGTATACATGAAGGGAACCCTGAATATCGATCCCATGGTGGATCTGACGACCTTCGGATTATAAATATCCACGGTCTCATTATTCATCAGTATCCCGTCGATGCCTGCCGCTTCTGCCGTTCTCATAACAGTTCCCATATTTCCCGGATCCTGTATCCTGTCTAAAATCAGAAAAGCATCTCCGGAAAGCCTGTCATACTTTTTCATCCTGACAACGGCCAGGATTCCCTGCGGAGTCTTGGTATCGCTCATATATGCATAAACAGTATCCGTTACGATCTCATGCATAACCCGGCGCAGTCTGACTTTGATTTCTGCAGGACAGGTATTATAGAAGCTTTCGCTCACGTATGCCTCTGTCAGCTCATCATCCGGTATCTCGCTGAACATCTTTATTCCCTCAACAACAAAGAGACCTTTCTCCTTCCTGAAAGATGCCTTCTTTGTGAGCATTATCACATCTTTGATTTTCCTGTTTGAGGTTGATGATATCATTTCTTTGATACGCGCTTTCCTGATTTCCCGGCGGCTGTCTTACTCTTTTCAGCTTTTTTTGCAGTAGCTTTCTTCGGTCTGACAGACTCAAGATCTCTCAGCCATGTATCTCTCTGTGCGTCGCTCGGCATCTCCCATGATCCTCTCGGACTCAGGGATACAAGCCCTACCGACGGACCGTCCGGAAGGCAGCTGCGCTTAAACTGCGACGAGAAGAATCGTCTTACAAAAGTACCCAGCCATTTGTAGATTGTTTCGTCATCATAACTCTCACCCCACGCATACTTTGCGAGTCTGAAAATCTTTGAAGGTGAGAATCCGTTATTTATCATATTGAAAAGGAAGAAATCATGAAGCTCGTACGGGCCTATCTTATCCTCTGTCTTCTGTGCAATCTTTCCTTTAACAGTCGGAAGGAGCTCGGGGCTGACCGGAGTCTCTACCACATCATTCAGCACATCACACAGCTCTGTGTTTCCGCATACCATTGCATAATAGCTTACCAGATATCTCATCAGCGTCTTAGGAACTGATGCATTTACTGCATAGTTACTCATATGATCTCCGTTGTATGTGCACCAACCCAGTGCAAGTTCACTCAGATCACCTGTTCCGACAACCAGTGCATTCTCATCATTGGCAATATCCATAAGAACCTGGGTTCTCTCTCTTGCCTGTGCATTCTCATATGCAGTATTATGATCGCTGATTTTATGCTTTATGTCTTTCAAATGCACGGTAACAGCTTCTGCGATATTGATCTCATCGAGAGTACAGCCCATCAGCTTTGTCAGCCTGCAGGCATTGGTATATGTTCTGTCCGATGTTCCGAAACACGGCATCGTAATTGCATGTATGTTCTTTCTTGAGATTCCCATACTGTCACATGCAAGTGCGCAGACTATCATCCCACATGTGGAATCCAGTCCTCCCGATATACCTAAAACCAGCTTATCGCATCTGATTGCTCTCATCCTTCCGCGCAGTCCGGCGGCCTGTATATTCAGTATCATCTCCAGATCTTCCTCATCTTCCGGAATGAAAGGAGTAGGATCAATAAATCTTGTAAGTTCAGTAACCGTATCCTTCAGATCGAAGTCGATAACATCATATCCTTCGTCGGCAAACTCCAGACCTGTCTGCATCCTCATAAGTGCAATGGACTGAACATCGATCTCAGTTGTAATTGCACCTGTCGTAAACGGATCGGAACACTCGAGTATCTCTCCCGTCTCTGCTATTACATTGTATCCGCCGTAGACATTATCCGTAGTTGACTCGCCCTCGCCGGCATTTGCACGGATTATTGCAGTCATATCGCGTGAAGAATCCGCAATAAGCATCTCATCGGTCATATCGTCAGCACCGAGAGTTTCCGGTTCCGCCACCATCTGAATCACAACCGTCGCTTCCGGTAATGCTCCGTTTCCGAAATCAACTCCGACAACAAGGTCTTCATTGGAAACACACTGGAAAACACAGTCATTCAGCTCGTCCGATAAAACAGCCAGTATTTCTCCGTCCTGAACCGCTGCAACCGCATCGTATACACATCCCGATTCCTGCCAGGGAAGTCCTACGAATACAAGCGTATCATGTCCTTCCGATGCCTCCGCTATTTTAGCAAGAGCTGACTGTGCCTCATCAAGAAGGATTTTCTGCATATACAGATCTCCGCAGGTCGCTCCGGTAATGCACAGTTCCGGAAATACCGCTATCCCGGTTCCTTTCCTGAACTCGTTTATCATCGCTCCGATGATCTGTTTTGTGTTATATTCAACATCTGCCGGTCTTACCGGTGTAGTAACCGCACTGACTTTTATAAATCCGTCTTTCATATTATCCTCCGTATATTAAGACAAAAAAACAAACCAGTTTAATTATATCACCTTTTTATGGTAGAATACCACTATGGACTTTAATGAGCGAACAAAACTGATAATTGATGATACACGGCTTCACAGTTCCTGTGTGGCGGTATTCGGTCTTGGCGGTGTCGGATCATATACCGCCGAAGCACTTGTGCGTGCCGGAATCGGAAAACTTGTCATATGTGACAATGACTATATCACCGAAAGCAACATTAACCGCCAGCTTCTTGCTCTTCATTCGACAGTCGGAAGAACCAAAGCCGGTGCAGCCATCGAAAGATATCTGGATATAAATCCGGATCTTGAGATCCACGCCTTCGATGATTTTATACTTCCTGACAATACGGATTCTTTTTTTAACAGACTTATGGTACGGCCCGATTACGTGGCCGACTGCATCGATACAATCAGCGGAAAGCTTGCCATCATCGCTGCATGCAAGGAAAGGAACATTCCCGTCATATCCTGCATGGGAACCGGCAACAAACTCCATCCCGAGCAATTCCGGATTTCGGACATAAGCAGAACCAGCGTATGCCCGCTGTGCAGAGTTATGCGAAAAGAACTCCGCGATCGCGGAATTCAGGATGTTCCGGTGCTGTTCTCCGAAGAAGAGCCGATAAAAACAGGAGACACTGCCATAGGCAGCATCTCCACCGTACCGTCCGTTGCCGGACTGCTGATTGCAAATTATATCATCCGCGATATCCTTGATAAAGCAGCTGACTGATCAGAAGTTTATATTACTTTTCAGCGGCTGCTATTTTTGTACACAGACACAGAAGCTCTGTTGCGACCTTCAGTTCCTCTACAGGCGGGAACGAAGGAGCAATCCTGATATTTGAATCCTTCGGATCTTTTCCCGACGGGAAGGTCGCTCCGGCTCCGGTCAGTTTCACTCCGGCTTCATCGCACATTCTTACAACTTTCTTTGCACACCCCTCCGGAACATTAAACGAAATAAAGTATCCGCCTTTCGGATTTGTCCATGATACTT
Organism: Candidatus Darwinimomas equi; assembly: GCA_018066045.1. Taxonomy (GTDB): domain Bacteria; phylum Bacillota; class Clostridia; order Lachnospirales; family Lachnospiraceae; genus Darwinimomas; species Darwinimomas equi. The sequence goes on from JAGHSD010000070.1 coordinate 6,673, forward strand.
CTCCTGATTTTTTCAGTTCACCCAATTCTTCCTCAAGGATCTTCTCCACCATTTCGAACTTCGGTCTGAGTATATCGGCATGCTTTCTCATATGCTCATGCATGCTTTCCACGTTTGCAAAATATTTCACATGACGAAGCTGATTTATCTTGTCGTGTCCGATAGTCTGGAATCTGAGCGACTTCTTTATATCATCTATATTAGCCTTTGAAGCACCCAACACCGCAATACCCGACCCCGGGAAAGTAACCTTTGATGTCGATGCAAATTTATAAACCATATCAGGGTTTCCTGCTTTTTCACATTCCGTTACAAGCTCCGGAATTATATCCTGACTGTCATCATAAAGATGATGAATGCAGTATGCATTATCCCAGAATATCCTGAAATCCTTTGCGGCCGGTTTCAGGTTCGCAAATCTGTAAACCACTTCCTCCGAGTATGAATTTCCGGTAGGGTTGGAATACTTCGGAACACACCAGATACCCTTTACCGAATCATCTTCGGATACAAGTTTCCCGACCATATCCATATCCGGGCCGTCGTCAAGCATCGGAACACATATATTTTCAAAACCGAAATGCTCTGTTATTGCAAAATGCCTGTCGTACCCCGGGACTACGCAAAGGAACTTCACCTTGTCGAGTCTGCACCACGGCGTATTTCCCATAACTCCATGCGTGTATGCATGACTTATCACGTCATACATAATATTAAGAGATGAGTTTCCGTATATAATCATATTATCTTCCGGAATCTCCATCATTTCACTCATCAGTCTCTTGCACTCCGGAATTCCGTCAAGTACTCCGTAATTCCTGCAGTCTGTTCCGTCTTCACTCTTCAGATCGGACTTTGAATTCAGTACATCCATAAGCCCTGCAGACAGTTCAAGCTGTTCGCCCGAAGGCTTTCCTCTGCTCATATTCAGACTGAGATTCTGTGCCTTTACCTCTTCATACTTCTTACGTAATTCTTCCAGTTTTTCCATAACCAATACCTCTGTAACTATTTCTGTTATTTCATGACTGAGGCAATTGCCTCAGTCAGATTTCTTACTCCTGTCACTTCTATTCCTTCTGTCTTTCTGATTTTTGAAAGAACGGTTTCCGGAACAAAAGCCCTGGTAAAACCTAATTTAGCCGATTCTCTTATCCGGTTTTCAGCCATTGATACCGCACGCACTTCTCCGGACAGTCCCACCTCTCCGAAAAAAACCGTATGCGCATCTATCGGGATGTCTTTATAGCTTGATACTATTGCCATCACGATTGCAAGATCGACAGCCGGTTCATTCAGCTTTACTCCGCCCGCGATATTCACATATGCATCATACTGCGATAGCGGAATATGACACCGCTTCTCCAAAACAGCCATAAGGAGATTGACCCTGTTATAATCGGTTCCGACAGCTGTCCTTCTCGGCATTCCGAATGCTGTCTGATTAACCAGCGCCTGAACCTCTAACAGTATCGGTCTCGTTCCTTCCATTGAACACGCAACAACCGCTCCGCTTGCTCCCACCGGTCTTCCCGAAAGCATATATTCCGATGGATTCGGTACTTCTGCCAGTCCCTCCTCCATCATTTCGAATACTCCTATCTCATTTGTAGAACCGAACCTGTTCTTTACCGCACGCAGAATTCTGTATGAAGCACTTCTGTCACCTTCAAAATAAAGGACCGTGTCCACCATATGCTCCAGGACCCTCGGCCCTGCAACCTGACCCTCCTTGGTTACATGGCCTACCAGCATGATTGCAATCGAATTGTTTTTTGCAATCTGCAGCATTATATTGGTTGCCTCTCTTACCTGGCTAACGCTTCCCGGAGCCGATGCGATATCATCCACATACATTGTCTGAATAGAATCAACTACCGCTA
>JAGHSD010000063.1 GCA_018066045.1 Candidatus Darwinimomas equi
ATATATTGGAGAGCGTAAAAAAGAATATTTTAAAGACGCTGGAAAAATCGACCCATTTTTCTCCGTCAGCATCTCTGTTTCAGCTGACGGATCTGGCAGGACGCATTGTATCTGTCGGAAATCAGACAGGGGAAGGATGGACCCTTGCAGGAGAGATGGCTGAGATGGCAGAGCAGGGAGTTAAAAAATTTATTGTTGTCCAGCCTTTCGGATGTCTGCCTAATCATGTTATCGGAAAAGGAATCATAAAAAAGTTCAGGCAGGTGTATCCGGGAACAAATATCGTTGCAATAGACTATGATTCAAGAGTATCCGCAGTAAATCAGCTAAACCGGATACGTCTGTTGCTTGAGACATCGGAATAGGGGGAGAAATGGCAAAGCGTTGTCAGTTGATGTTGAAGGAAATATATGAAAGAGCACAGTCCGTTGGAGACAAAGCTCTTGTGGTGGACCTGGGAGGACGAAGGAAGACCTCGAGGAAAGACTTCGTGCGCCTGGTGAATTCAGGGGCATACTATCTCAAGAAAAAGGGGATCGCAGCAGGTGACATCGTGGCACTGGAACTTGGCAGGAGCATGGAGCACATAGCGATGCGCCTGGCCTGTCACTGCATAGGAGCGGTGTATGTGTCAGTGAATCCCGATTACCCGGAAGACAGAAAAAAAGGACTGTACTTAAGCTGCAATCCGGTCTTCATACTCAAGGAAGACATGCTGTCCGGGATAGAGCTCGGGGAGTATCCCTGCCAGATCGATGAGGAGCTGAACGACAACGACCCGGGAGTCATAGTATTCACATCGGGAACAACAGGCGTCCCAAAGGGGATACTGCACGACAGAAGCATCTACTTTGCCGTAGGATGCATGCCGGGGACCTACGGATTCGATGAAGGGGAGAAGGAGTACGCAGCGGTAGCGGATATGATGTTCAACGTATCCACAGGGGACATGTTTGCAATCTTCCATCACTGGACGATGCACATCATAGACGATGAGACAAGGAAGGACCCGGCGAAGCTGAGGAAATATTTCATAGAGCATTCCATCCAGGTGACCATCATACTGCCGTCACTGTTCAGGATAATAATGCCTGTGGAATCAATGAAGTATGTGCTGCTGGTAGGAGAGCCGACGACATTCGACCTGTCGGAATACAGCACAGAGGCGATCAATTTTTACGTAAGCAGCGAAGCAGGAGCCATATCCTACGGATTTGCGAAAAGAGAGAAGGGTATAGGAAGGAACTATCCGCACGGAAGGATATATCTAATAGATGAAGACGGGAAAGAGATAGAGAAAGGCGACATGACGAGAAGCGGTGAAGTATGCTTCACAGGACTGAGCGTCATGATAGGATACCTGGGGAAGGAAGCCCTGGCGGAAGAGAGGATAGAGACAGAAGACGGTGAAGAGTTCATCGTAAGGACGTTCCATACGAAGGACATAGGAAGATACAATGATGACGGGACAATCACGGTTTTCGGACGGATGGATTCCACAGTCAAGGTAAGAGGGAACAGGGTCAATACGACAGAGGTCGAGTATGCGATCATAAACATACCGGGAATAAAGGAGGCAGCAGTAAAGAGCTTCGAGAAGAAGGGCGAGAACTATCTGTGCGCTTATTATACGAGCCTGGACGGAGAAGAGCTCGAAGCGGGCATGATCACAGACAGTCTGAGAAAAAGCATACCCGAATACATGGTACCGGCATTTTTCATACATAAGAAGGAATTTGAAAAGAACGTACATGGCAAGATAGACAGAGAAAAACTGGAGGCACCGGAGAGGAGACAGAAGGAGTATGTGAAGCCTCAGGGAGAGATAGAAGCAGAAGTGGCGGAGGTCATCAGGGAAGTGACCGGAATAAAACTGGTTGGTGCCGAGGACAGTCTGGTTTCTATGGGAGTAAGTTCACTAAAAGCTATCGGGCTTCAGATGGAGATTGAGGACACATTTTCAGTAAACATTTCCGCTGCGGAAATACTGCAGATTGATACCGTCAGAGGAATCAGTGCAGAGATCAGGAAAAGAGCAGAAGATAAAGAAAAAGGCACCGCTAAAACGGAGCAGCCGGCAGAGAATCTGAGGAAAGAGTATTATCCCCTGACAAATCTGGCATGGGCATGTTTCAATGCAGTTCGGGCATGAAGAAACATAATGATCCAAGGCTCAGATCCTATCATATGGCTTTTGTACTGAAGATACAAAACCGTTCTGTCGGGGAGATCTCCGAAGCATTGCGCAGAATAGCGGATACACATCCGATCTTAAAAAGTTCCATAGAGCTTTGTGACGGGGAACCGTATTATGTACGGAGAGATGACTGGTATCCGCAGCTTACGGAACATGTGATTTCTGAAAAACCCGGGAAAAAGTTTTTTGCGTCTTTGTATCGCACCTTTGATATTCCGGGAGAGGAACTTTTCCGGACAGAGCTTTTCAGATACAATGATGATAAATATGTTTTTGTCGACATCCATCATCTGGCTGCGGATGCTTATTCATTATGGCTGATCCGGAGAAATCTGAAAAATGCTTTTACGGACAGAGAACTGCTGAAGGAGGAAATAAGCTGTTTCGATCTGATAGAACGGATGGAGCAGAGCCGTGAAATCTCGGAAGAAGAGAATAAATATGTAATATCATTATTAAGCGATAGAAAAGCGCTTGTATTTCCGCAAAATGAGTCGCCGGAAAGCTCACTTCCGGTATACGGGAATTCTTCGACATATGTTTTCATACCGGGAATGTCAGAAAAGTGCCGGAAAGCCGGGGTGAAGCAGTCTTCAGTTGTAACAGCAGCCTGCCTCAGAGCACTCAGTGAATGCTCAGGAAAGAATCGTTTCTGGGTTCCATCATTTACTTTCGGAAGGCGTAATCCGGATGAGATAAAAACCGTCGGGTGTCTTTACGATATTACCCCTGTCGTATATGACCGTGCAGAGGGAAAAAGCCTCCTGAATGAAGTGGAAGAACTTGAACAACAGCTTAAAAATACATCTGAATTCCGATTCCAGCTGGATAATTATCCTGAATACTTTGATACGAACAGTGTAATCTATAACTATCTGGCGGATTATGATCTAAGAAGCATTATAAAAAAGCGAAAGCTGACTGATGATGTTGAACTGTTTCGGATTCCCGCTCCGGAATTCAACTATGCCAACCTTGCGCTGGAAATTGAAGTTATCAGGGTCTCAGACAGCATTCTGCTAATCAGCATTGATTACAACCGGAGTATGTATACTAAAAAAAGTGTTTCGGCAATCGGAAAAAAGCTAAGCTCTATATTGTATCGTTTTCTACTGAAAGGAACCTGCTGATATGAAAAAGAACAGTATCCTGGCAATAATTATCCTGATGGCCGCAATAAGTGTCTGCAGCTGTAAAGGACCGGAAGCCTCGGGCTGCAATCCGGATTCCATGACATTGGATGAAATCATATCCGAAGCGAAAAAAGAGGGACATATCGAGTCCGTGGGAATGCCGGATTCCTGGGCAAACTGGGGAAAAATGTGGAATGAGTATTCTGAAAAATACGGGATTTCCCATCATGATTCGGATATGAGCTCTGCTGAAGAACTTTCGACATTTTCAGTCGATCCGACAAAAGCAATCGGAGATATCGGAGTTGCTTTTACAAAAAAAGCTGTTGACGATGGATTGCTCCTATCATACAGGACATCATACTGGGATCGGATTCCGGATTGGGCAAAGGATGATAAAGGGCGGTGGATGATTGCCTATACCGGTTCCACCGCTTTTATTTTCAATGAGGATATTTGTGAAGAAAAGCGCCCTGAGTCCTGGCAGGATGTAAGATCAGGATCATATAAACTGACAATAGGAGATGTGGTCGGAGGAGCTACGGGGCAGGGAGTGGTCATTGCAACGGCATATGCTTTCGGCGGCAGTATGGATGACTTGTCACCGGCTTTCGATTTTTGGACAAAGATGGCAGAAAATGGTAGAATTGATAAAGGTGACATACTCTTAAACCGTATACAGATGGGAGAAGTAGAGTGTGGTGTCAGTTGGTCTTACAATGTGCTCTCATACCGGAATCTGACTAAAGGTTATAATATTTCTGTCGGAATCCCATCCGATGGAGCGATCAGAGTCGGTTATGCGTCTGTAATCAATGCAAATGCGGATACACCTTGCAGTGCGGCACTTGCAAGGGAATTTATTTTCTCTGACAGAGGGCAGCAAATACTGGCGGAAGCAGGAGCTCTTCCGGTGCGTACAGATTTTGTAGCTGCCGAGGGCAGTGAAGAGGTCTTTGATCCTGCTGAATATTCGGATGCCGTTATTATCACTGATTATGAAAAATATACCGAGGCTTGCGCAGAGGTGTCGCAGTGGTGGAAGGAAAACATCATTCCGTTGCTGTAAATGTATAATTGAAGGAATAATTTGAATAATGCCGTTTTCAATAAAAAAGAAAAACAGACTATCTGCGGAGATATTCACCCTGCTTCCGTTACTTGCGGTGGCGCTTGCTTTTGAAGTTGTCCCGCTG
>JAGHSD010000125.1 GCA_018066045.1 Candidatus Darwinimomas equi
ACCTACTCACTCTCCATCAACGGTATATTCAAATTTTACGGATTATTACTGCATTTGTCAAGACTTATACAAAGGCTCAGCAATGTCAAAACAATCACCCTCTTCGCCTGCCTTGCTCTCACACGCAACCGCACAGATGCTCTCATCGGAAAGAATGGCCTCTATCACCGGAGCAAGTCCGCGTATATCTTCCGGATTGATTCCCAGAATCTCATCTCTGGTCTTCTGTCTCATTTCTTTTGTAAGATGACTCATGTAACCGCTCAGTGCCCTGAGTCCTGTTCCCAGAGGTGTCATCGGGGTATCCTGTTCGCTTATGGTTCCGATAACCGCCTTTGTCATCTCTCTTTCATCGGCCTGATAATTTCTCACATAATCCGGTATCCCTCTGAATACGTCTATACTGTTTTTCAGATTCGGATCTCTGAATGTTGAAAATCCGGCTCCGCCCGAGTGCCCGAATACGGCACTGCAGCCGTACGCTCCGCCTTTGACACGGATATTGTTCCACAGATAATCATAATTAAGCAGTATCCGTAAAACAAGCATTGCCCCGCTGAAATCAAATCCGTGTGTTTTGTAATTACCGAATCCGGCTACATAATTCACCATTCCGGCTGTGGTAAAGAGTTCTTTTTTTGCATGTTCGGGTTTCAGACTGAATACATCCGGCTGTCCCCCTTCGTAACCGCGCATGTTCATGTTCCCGGAAACTGCGTCAAGACCTTCTCTGTCACAGACAATGTCTATAAGCATATTGTCTGTCGTGAATATCTTTCTGCATATGCTTATCAGCCTGTCGGATAAAGTATCTGCATCACAGGATTCAAGCATCCTGAGGAATGCTATTCCCCTGATGTTATCAAGGAACCATCTGTCCGGACTGCATGCACTGCCGGCACGGTTCATAGCCACCTGATGTCCGGAAGAAACAATGTTTTCTTTTGTCTTTGACCTGACTTCCGCTATGATTTCCTTAAGTCTCTTTTTATCATTCAGCTTACTTTCAAACAGTATCTCGTTTATCACATCAAACGCAAATCCGGTCCTGTCATACAGCACTTTTGCATTTGCCGCAAATGTCATGACGGTTTTATTGTTTTGCGTCATATCCGGATACGATTCAACGCAGAATCCGACACCCCCGGCATTCAGATTAATCAGCGTTGAGAGCTCCGAGTAACTGTGCTTTTCCGTATCGATGTATCCAAGCACTTCGGTAAGCAGTGAAGCATACGGGATATCCTCAGGAGTGAGTTTCTTAAGATCATACATCACCTTGATGTAAGCAATGCCTGAGGTGAACACATCACTGAAAAGAACATCGTATCCGTTGATCCTCATTTTCTCCCATCTTAATTCGGCCACTTCGCGTCTGATATCCTCGCGCTTCAGCATCGGAATCTTCAGTATGTCTTCTTTTTCTGAGGGCTCACTCTGATACTCTTTAAGTTCCTTTGTCCTTCTGATAACATCAGCGATTTCATCAGCATTCATTGTTTTCCTGATCCGGGCAAGTTTATCTCTTAGAATCTCGTCATTCTTCTGAGCCAGTCCCTTTTTCGGAACCAGCGTTACCGATGCCTGATATTTATTATCTATAAATTCTCTGCTGATTAACTCTTCAAAATAGCTGTCATCGATCTTTTCTTTAAGGACCTTGAAAATGCCGTCGTAACGCAGATGCATGGTCGGGTCTGCGTCATAAAGCCAGCTGTCAAAGCTCTGCAGTCCGTATATGAGTCCCTTGGGCATGGAGCCGAAATCCGCCTCACGGCATCTGAACTCCATCATATTTATAGCGGCTCTGACAGACATTTTATCAAGTCCGCCGTCTGCCTGCTCCTGAAGTGTCGTTCTGATAATCTGCAGAAATTCTTCCTTCTGCGAAAGCGAAGCATTCCTTGCGACAACAGAAAAACACGGAAGTCTTACTCCTCCGAGGAAACCTCCTGTTATGTCTTCTCCTATTCCGGCAGATATAAGTGCTTCTCTCAGCGGAGCTCCCGGAACTTCTAAAAGTACATAGTCCAGTATCTGCATGGCCATTGATTCAACGGCATCTAATTCACAGTCCACTGCCGCATTCCAGCTGAGGATAGCCGTATTATCCTCACTTTCACTGTCAAGTATCGGATAATCAAAAGCTGCATCTTCCGGCTGCGTCCATTTATCCGGAAGCGGAATCTCGGAATCAACACTTATCCTGTCAAACTTTGACAGATATTCCCGGTCTATCCGTTCAAGCATCGCATCCATATCACAGTTTCCGTAAAGATATATATATGCGTTACTCGGATGATAATATCTGCTGTGAAATTCCTTAAACTGCTCATAAGTAAGCTCCGGAATAACATCCGGATCTCCTCCGCTTTCTTCTCCGTAGGTATGCCCCTTATACAGGACTTTACCGATAGATCTTTCCAGAATTCCGTCGGGTGATGAATATGCACCCTTCATCTCATTATAGACAACGCCGTTATATGTCAGTTCACCTTCCGGACTGTCGAGCTCATAATGCCATCCTTCCTGTCTGAATATCTTTTCTTCATGACGCATATTCGGAAAGAAAACCGCATCAAGATAAACTCCCATAAGATTCTCGAAATCCTTTTCATTACAGCTTGCTATCGGATAAACAGTCTTATCGGGATAGGTCATTGCATTCAAAAAAGTATTCAGGCTTCCCTTTGCCAGTTCTATAAACGGATCCTTTGACGGATACTTTTCCGACCCGCAGAGGACGGAATGCTCCAGAATATGAGCCACACCCGTCGAATCATCAACCGGAGTACGGAATCCTATTGCAAATACCTTATTGTCATCTTCACACGGAAGCAGGAATACTCTTGCACCTGTTTTTTTATGTTCAAGCACCAGCGCATCCGCGTTTATTTCATCCAGTCTGCTTTTATGCTTTAGCTCGTATGATGTCACCAACTTCTATCACCTCGTTTTCAGAAAATTCCACTGTCAGTTCCTGCTGCGGATGCGGCGCACTCTCCTGCGGCTGTCCGTCTCCGAGTATTGATTTGACCGTCAGGAAAAGATTTGTTCCGTCCGGCTTCATCACTTCCAATTCATCCCCGATACTGAATTTATTCTTCTGTTCAAAAATAACTTTACTGCCTTCTGTTTTTTCAACCGTACCTATATATGTATAATTCTTCACATAGGTATTATTGTCATATATCTGACTTTCCTCCGTCGGCTTATTGAAGAAAAAGCCTGTTGTAAATTCACGATACGTACATTTGCCTATCTCATCCTTATAGTGCTCAAGATTGGCTCTGTACTTCTCTTCCGATTCAAACAGATCGTCAATTGCATTTCTGTATGTCCTCGCAACGGTTGCTACATACAGCGCAGTCTTCATCCTTCCTTCAACTTTGAAACTGTCTATGCCGGCCTCGAGCATTTCCGGTATGTGCTCTATCATACAAAGATCTTTTGAATTGAAAATGTATGTGCCCCGCTCATTCTCGAATACAGGCATATACTGCCCGGGACGTTCTTCCTCAACTATGCTGTATTTCCATCTGCAAGGATGTGTGCATGCGCCCTGATTGGCATCGCGTCCGACGAGATAATTGCTGAGAAGACATCTTCCGGAATATGATATGCACATGGCACCGTGAATGAATGTTTCAATTTCCATCTGCGGATCGATGTGCTGACGTATATCGCTTATCTCCCTGAGAGAAAGTTCTCTTGCTGCAACAACTCTTTTGGCCCCCTGCTTCCACCAGAAATTATATGTTCCGTAATTTGTATTATTGGCCTGTGTGGATATATGTATATCTACATCCGGAGCCACTCTCTTTGCTATCTCAAACATTCCGGGATCTGCAACTATAAATGCATCAGGCTTCAGTTTTCCGACTGCGGAAAGATACTCCTCAGCCTCTTTCAGATCATCATCATGTGCAAGGATATTTGCCGTAACGTGTACTTTCACTCCATGCTCATGAGCATAACCTATAGCCAGTTTCATTTCCTCTAAATCAAAATTCTTTGCCGCCGCCCGCAGTCCGAAGGCTTCTCCTCCGATATAGATCGCATCGGCGCCGTATCTTACCGCTGTCCTGAATACATCCCAGTTGCCTGCCGGTATCAGCAGCTCCGGCTTTCTTATCCCTTTTTTATTATTCCAGTTATCTGCCATTAAACAACTCCTCTGTACTTACTGTCTTACGCTTATACTCATTCCGTCTGCCACATTCAGGACACTTGTCACATAATCATCGCTGTGAGTAAGTTCATACAGATATTCTCTCAGTCTCGAATGTGTGGTCCTGTCACGCCTTTCGACTGCAAACCTTGATTCTATAGTATCTCCGTCATGCAGAACGTTATCGCTCAGCAGCACTCCTCCCGGAAGAAGTATTTTCGTCACATCCGGAAGCCAGTTTATATACTGTGCCTTGGCCGCATCCATGAATATAAAATCGAATTTCTCTCCTGATCCGGCGTATTCCTTCAGCTTGTCTCCCGCATCTCCGAGATAACACCTGATTTTGTTTTCATATCCCGCTCTTTTGATGTTTTCAAGAGCTGCTTCGTAGTCATTTCTTCCGATTTCGATAGTGGATATCCGTGCATTTTCCCCTGTATACTCCGCCATGATTATTGCCGAGTAACCTACACAGGTTCCGATCTCAAATATTTTTTCCGGCTTCTTCATTTTCAGAATAGACTTAAGCAGCTGCTCTCCGTCCCGCCTTATTACCGGCATATCGGCTGCAGCTGCTTCAGCTCTGATTTTTTCTATCTCTTCCCTGTTCCCGGGGATGAGACTGTCTATATAATCTGCTGTTCTTTTATTGCTTATCATCCACAGGTCCCTCGTTAAGCTGTTCCAGTATCTCACGTGAAGTCTGTGATGTGTTGAAGGTATATGTCCCGGGCATTATTTCATAGTCGAAAAACTTTGCCTGCACAATAATTGAATATTTATTGTCAACGAGCCCTTTGCCTGCCAGAAGCGATGCAACTTCTTTGGAATCAGCACCCTCCGGTATGGTAACCGTAACATCATGCCCCGGTTCTTCCTCAACTGCCTGAGCATAGAATATGCTGTGTCCGAAATCATAGGCAGCCTTGATTCCTCTTCCGGCCACGACGATAATGACAACTATAAGTACTATCCTTACCGCAAGCAGGATTATCGTTGTCGTTATTTTGTTGATTCTCTTTGTCGTCTTACTGCTCATTCTTAACCTTCAGCACCGGACTTCTGTCCGATTGCATATATTATACTATATATG
>JAGHSD010000042.1 GCA_018066045.1 Candidatus Darwinimomas equi
AAGTTACTCCATAGCATTTACAGCCTTAGCAAGTCTGGAAACTTTTCTTGAAGACGTATTCTTCGGATATACACCCTTAGTTGTAGCCTTCTTAAGCTCCTTCTCTGCTTCACGTAAATTTGCCTGAGCTAAAGTCTTATCGCCTGCAGCTACTGCTGAGTCAACCTTCTTGACAGCTGTCTTTACTGAAGACTTAACAGCTTTATTCTTAGCTTCATTATTCTTAGCGACAAGAACTCTCTTCTTAGCAGGTTTAATGTTAGCCAATGTATTGTACCTCCTGATTCATTAAAACAAACGCCCAAACGCGCTTATTTATTCTATTCTATTAGGATAAGATTGTCAAGAATTATCTTTTTTGTTAAGATATTCTTTGCTATGGAAAAGAACAAAATCAGGAATTTTTGCATAATTGCACATATTGATCACGGTAAATCCACTCTGGCCGACAGAATAATCGAACAGACGGGTCTGCTTACCAGCAGGGAAATGCAGGCACAGGTGCTCGATAACATGGATCTGGAACGAGAAAGGGGAATTACCATCAAGAGCCAGGCGGTCCGTACCGTATACAAGGCAAAAGACGGCAATGAATATATTTTAAATCTGATTGATACTCCCGGACATGTGGATTTCAATTATGAGGTAAGCCGTTCACTTGCTGCATGCGACGGAGCGATACTTGTTGTTGATGCTGCACAGGGCATAGAGGCACAGACTCTTGCCAACGTTTATCTTGCGCTGGATCATGATCTGGAGATATTTACTGTTATAAACAAGATAGATCTTCCAAGTGCGCGCCCGGATGACGTTGCCAGAGAAATAGAAGATGTGATAGGCATCGAGGCAATGGATGCCCCGCGTATCTCGGCAAAGAACGGAATAGGCATTGACGAGGTTTTAGAAGGAATAGTACAGAAACTTCCGGCACCGTCCGGTGATGAGCAGGAGCCTCTCAAGGCGTTGATCTTTGACTCGCTTTATGATTCTTACAGAGGCGTAATCGTATTCATCAGAGTTTTCGACGGAGCTGTCAGAAAAGGGATGAAGATCCATATGTGTGCGACAGGTGCCGATGAAGAAGTCGTGGAAGTCGGTTATTTCGGAGCGGGACAGTTTATTCCGTGTGACGAACTCAGCGCAGGAATGGTAGGATACATAACCGCAAGTATCAAGGATGTCAGGGAGACCATGGTCGGAGATACGGTTACCGGGACCGACAGACCCTGCAGGGAAGCCTTGCCGGGATATAAGAAGGTCACTCCGATGGTTTACTGCGGACTGTATCCGGCAGACGGAAGAAAATATCCGGATCTCAGGGATGCACTTGAAAAACTGCAGCTGAATGATGCCAGTCTTTCATATGAACCGGAAACTTCCATCGCTCTCGGATTCGGATTCAGATGCGGATTCCTGGGACTGCTTCATCTGGAAATCATACAGGAAAGACTTGAACGTGAATACAATCTGGATCTGGTCACTACGGCACCCAGCGTTATCTATAAGGTATTCAGGACAGACGGAGAGATGATAGAACTGACCAATCCGACAAATCTTCCGGATCCAAGTGAGATAGAGCATATGGAAGAACCTATCGTAACTGCGGAAATCATGGTTACAAGCGAGTATGTAGGTTCAATCATGACTTTATGTCAGGAAAGAAGAGGCCGTTATCTCGGGACGGAATATCTTGAGATGAACAGAGCTATATTGAAGTACGAGCTGCCTCTTAACGAGATCATTTATGACTTCTTTGATGCACTCAAGAGCAGATCCCGCGGCTATGCTTCTCTTGATTATGATCTGAAAGGTTATGAGACATCGAAATTAGTCAAACTGGATATTCTGGTCAACAGAGAGGAAGTTGATGCGCTTTCGTTTATCGTTCCTGCGGAATCGGCATATGAGCGCGGAAGGAAGATGTGTGAGAAACTTAAAGACGAGATTCCGAGACATCTTTTTGAGATTCCGATACAGGCAGCGGTTAACGGTAAGATCGTAGCAAGAGAGACGGTAAAGGCAATGAGAAAAGATGTACTTGCCAAATGCTACGGAGGAGATATATCAAGAAAGAAGAAGCTTCTTGAGAAACAGAAGGAAGGAAAGAAACGAATGCGGCAGATAGGCAATGTCGAGATACCGCAGAAGGCCTTCATGAGCGTTCTCAAACTGGATGAGGAATGACAGGTAAGAAACTGGAATTATACATTCATATACCGTTCTGTGTACGGAAATGCAAATACTGTGATTTTCTCTCAGCACCGGCTGAGGAATATATCCGGGATATGTATATCCGACAGCTTATCGAAGAGATTTCGGTTCAGAGTCAGTTCTACACGGATTATGTGGTTTCCACGATCTTTTTCGGAGGAGGCACTCCTTCCATACTCAAATCAGTGCATGTTACCAATATTATGAGTGCGATATATGCCAACTGGACAGTGGCAGCCAATGCAGAGATATCGCTCGAGGCAAACCCGGGAACACTGTCTCAGGAAAGACTGATGAATTACAGGACTGCAGGTATCAACAGACTCAGCATAGGACTTCAGTCAGCCAACAATTCGGAACTGAAAGTACTGGGACGTATACACACATTCGAAGATTTTCTTGAAAGCTACGAGACTGCAAGAAACGCCGGGTTTGACAACATCAACGTTGATCTGATAAGCGGGGTGCCGGGGCAGACGCTTACAAGCTGGAAAAATACAGTCAAAAGAACTGCGATGCTTAAACCGGAACATATCTCGGCATATTCACTGATAATAGAAGAGGGTACGGAGTTTCATGAACTCTATTCCTCGGGAGAGGGTAAAAAACTTCTTCCGGATGAAGATACGGAAAGAGATATGTATCATGAGACTGCCGGCATATTGAGCACATACGGATACCGAAGATACGAAATAAGCAACTATGCCCGGGAGGGATATGAGTGCAGACACAATACCGGATACTGGACCGGTGAGGAATACCTGGGCCTAGGCCTTGGAGCTTCAAGCTATACGATGGGAAGACGTTTCCATGTTGATAACGATCTGAACAACTATCTTCACATGGACATGCATAAGGATATAACTCCCCTGTATGAGGATATACAGGAACTTACGGAGAGAGACAGGATCAGTGAGTTTATGATACTTGGACTGAGAATGACGAAGGGAGTGTCGGCTGAGGAGTTTGCAGAGCGCTTTAACAGGAATATGATGGAGATGTTCTACTACGAATTTGACAAGCATGTGCGCAGCGGACTTTTGGAGATACTGCCGCCTTATGTAAGGCTTACGGAAAAAGGACTGGATCTGGCAAATGTGGTAATGCAGGATTTTGTATAAAATCACTTGCATTTATATTTCGATTATGCTAATATAGCAAGGTCGCAAAAATTGGGCTATCGCCAAATGGTAAGGCAACGGACTCTGACTCCGTCATTCTGAAGGTTCGAATCCTTCTAGCCCAGCTCGATGAAACGGGGTGTCATATGACACCCCGTCAGACTGAAGACAAAGTCTACTTCAATAATTCGAAGTGGACTTTTTTTGTGGACTCACCAGCAGCATACGATTCCATATCTATCCGAGGACCTCGAGCTTCTTACAGTTCATACTCACTCACTCAA
>JAGHSD010000062.1 GCA_018066045.1 Candidatus Darwinimomas equi
AACTTGAAAAAACCTATAATCCATCGGAGATTGAAGGAAGGATTTATGAAGAATGGCTGCAGAAGAAGTATTTTCATGCAGAAGTGAACAGAAGCAAAAAACCGTTTACTATTGTTATGCCGCCACCAAATATTACCGGACAGTTACATATGGGACATGCGCTTGATAACACTCTTCAGGATATTCTTATCAGATACAAAAGAATGCAGGGATATGAAGCATTATGGCAGCCCGGAACAGATCATGCTGCAATTGCTACCGAAGTTAAGGTAATTGATCGTTTAAAACAGCAGGGAATTGACAAACATGACCTCGGCCGTGACGGATTCCTCAAAAAAGCATGGGAATGGCGTGAAGAATACGGCAGCAAGATAATCAATCAGTTGTATAAGCTCGGTTCTTCCGCAGACTGGGACAGAGAGAGATTCACTATGGATGAAGGCTGTTCACGTGCAGTTCAGGAAGTATTTATCAGGCTTTACGAAAAAGGTTATATTTACAAAGGCAACAGAATCATTAACTGGTGTCCGGTATGTCATACATCAATTTCCGATGCAGAGGTTGAACATGTTGATCAGGACAGCTTTTTCTGGCATATTAATTATCCTGTTTCCGGTGAGCCGGGACGTTTTGTTGAGATTGCAACAACAAGACCTGAAACACTTTTAGGAGACAGTGCAGTTGCTGTAAATCCTGAGGATGAGCGCTATAAGGATTTAATAGGAAAATATGTTCAGCTTCCGCTCACTGACAGAGAAATTCCCGTAATTGCCGATGAACATGCTGATATGGAATTCGGTACCGGATGTGTAAAAATTACACCGGCACATGATCCCAACGATTTTGAAGTAGGATTACGTCATGATCTTCCTCAGATTAACATACTTAATGATGATGCTACTATTAACTATCCGGGATCAAAATATGACGGAATGGACAGATATGAAGCCCGTAAGGTAATGGTAGAAGATCTGAAGGAACTCGGTCTTCTTGTTAAAATTGTTCCCCATACACACTCTGTAGGTACACATGATCGCTGCGGTACAACTATCGAACCAATGATTAAACCACAGTGGTTTGTTAAAATGGACGAGATGGCTAAGCCGGCAATTGAAGCGATTGACAGGGGTGAACTTAGATTCGTGCCCGAGAGTTTCACGAAGACATATCTTCACTGGTTATACAATATCAAAGACTGGTGCATAAGCAGACAATTATGGTGGGGACACAGAATACCTGCATATTACTGTGATGAATGCGGCGAGATCGTTGTCGGACGCGAAATGCCTGACAAATGTCCGAAATGCGGATGCACACATCTTACTCAGGATGAAGACACATTGGATACATGGTTTTCTTCAGCATTATGGCCCTTCTCAACTCTCGGATGGCCCGACAAAACACCTGAGATGGATTATTTCTATCCGACGGATGTTTTAGTTACCGGATATGATATTATTTTCTTCTGGGTAGTCCGCATGGTATTCTCGGCATATGAGCAGACCGGTGTCAGTCCTTTCCATACGGTACTCATTCATGGTCTTGTCCGTGATTCTCAGGGAAGAAAAATGAGTAAATCTCTCGGCAACGGAATAGATCCGATCGAGGTAATCGATAAATATGGTGCTGATGCTTTGAGAATGACCCTTATTATCGGAAATGCACCCGGTAATGATATGAGATTCTACTGGGAAAGAGTAGAAGCGAGCCGTAATTTTGCCAACAAAGTATGGAATGCCTCCAGATTTATTATGATGAATCTTGAAGACAGTCAGTCAGTTTCCGAACCAACATCTCTTCAGTTCTCGGATAAGTGGATACTTGCTAAATGCAATTCCCTTATAAAGGAAGTAACTGATAATTTAGATAAATATGAACTGGGAATTGCTTTGTCGAAAGTATACGATTTTATCTGGGAAGAATTCTGTGACTGGTATATTGAGATGGTTAAACCACGTCTATGGAACAAAGAAGATCCCACACGTGATTCCGCACTGTGGACTCTGATTACGGTACTGAACAAATCACTCAAACTTCTTCATCCGTTCATGCCATTCATTACGGAAGAAATCTACAAGAATCTTAATGATGATGCATCCATTATGATTTCAGATTGGCCTGTATACGAGGACAAATATGATTTTGAAGAGTTCAGGGCTGTAGAAAACGTCAAAGAGGCAATACGTGCTGTCAGAAATCTCAGAACTTCAATGAATGTTCCGCTGAGCAAAAAAGCTTCTCTGCATATTGTCCTTAATGATGACTCATTTGATTCCGGTTTCCGGAACTGTTCGGATTTCCTGAAATCAATGGCCGGTGCTTCGGATATTATCATTCAGTTCAACCGGGAAGGAATAGCTGATGATGCTGTATCAGCAGTTATTGCCGGTGCAACGCTGTTTATTCCTCTTGAAGAGCTTGTTGATTTTGAGAAAGAAATCGAACGTCTTACAAAGGAAGAAGAAAGACTTAACGGTGAAATCAAGCGTTCGAACGGTATGCTCGGAAATGAGAGATTCATTGCAAAAGCTCCTGAGG
>JAGHSD010000011.1 GCA_018066045.1 Candidatus Darwinimomas equi
CCTATCAATATGCCCACAACTATATAAGCCGTTACATTAGGCAGATGAAGGAGGTTGGTAATCCTGGACATAGCAAATCCACCGATGAGTATTATCGCTATTGATATTATTACCGTAGATACCGACATTACATACCTCCTTTTCATATAATATGCATAATTATAACACATCTTGCAATCACTGGTGAACAACCGGTAAATGCAAAAACCACACAAGAAAACCGTCCCAATGCCATTTAGCTAAGGCATAATCAAGTAAAATCTTATAAGATATGTTATCATAGAAGCTCAATCGTTATCATATAGATTACGGATTGCATCCGTAAAAGTTGATGAAAAAAAGATTAAAGAGCACAGGAAAGAGCGGAACAGGAGTCGAGGATAAAATCTTTTATGCAATCGAAGAGATGATAATGGAATCTTTGCAACATTTGCATGATCAAGCAACCGCTGGAGCATAATACTGTGAGTAAAGAGGTTGTCGTTAAATAATGTTTTGCAATACAATACTATTAAGAAAGATTTGAAAACAATCATCAGGACAACCCATAAACTACAGATATCCTCGTGAACTACCCGGTTATTCAATAGCTGAGTAGTTCAGTTATTTATAGACCGCTAATTGCAGAATACGGACGTTATGCTCTGCTACCGTCTGCAAAAAAGCGGATTGTCATATAATCGGTATATACGGTATAATATCTAAAGACTTATCTTTTACACAGAGCATCAAATCTTTTTATCTTATAAAGAGGGCTTTTTATACTTATCATCCAAGTGCCGAAATAATCACAGCCAGAACACATCATTGTTAACGTCAAAAGAGGCAAATTTACAGGCTTGCAGAACAGGCTTTTCTACTATTTACTGAAAACAGACGCAAAAAACTCCGGGAAACAGCGCAATAAAACGTGCTATGCTATATAGGTGAAAAGGAGGTATCAATGACGAAATGGAAAGAGATTCTTCAAAACAGTATCAGAGATGCGGCTTCTTTAAAAGAGGTATTAAATCTAACTGAAGAAGAAGTTAGAAGCATCCAGACAATTGCCGACGATTATCCCATGTGTGTGAATCCGTATTATCTGGGTCTTATAGACCCCAAAGATCCGGATGATCCGATCCGACGGATGAGCATACCGGATACTGTCGAATTCACTGCAGGTGGAAGTACAGATACCAGCGGTGAAGCCGGCAACACTGTGGTCCGCGGAATGCAGCACAAATACCGTCAGACTGCACTTATACTTTCCACGAATCAGTGTGCGATGTACTGCAGACACTGCTTCAGGAAAAGAATGGCCGGACAGGAAGGCCAGGAGGAAACAGCAGTTGATATCAATGCAATGGCAGAATATGTCAGGACTCATCCGGAAATCAACAATGTCCTGATTTCAGGAGGGGATGCATTCCTTAACAGCAACGACACTATACGGAAATATCTGGAGGTTTTCTCTGATATTCCAAGCATACACTACATCCGCTTCGGCACACGCACACCGGTAGTCCTGCCACAGCGTATCACGGAGGATGAGGAACTTGTCCGAATTCTTCATGAGTATGGAACAAAAACCCAGATAATCATCGTTACACAATTTAACCACCCAAGGGAACTCACCGAGGACGCAAAGAAAGCCGTAAGGATATTGCATCAGAACGGATGCGTGATAGAAACCAAACAGTTCTCCTAAAGGGAGTTAATGATAATGAGCAGGTATTAGCCGACCTGATGAATGGTCTGGTAGCTGCCGGAGTAATTCCATATTATCTGTTTCAATGCCGACCTGCTTCCGGAGTAAAAAATCAATTCCAGGTTCCCATACGCAAGGCTGTAGACATCGTTGATGGAGCAAAGAGGCACATGAGCGGGCAGGCAAAAGGCTTCCGGTATGCGATGTCACATCCGACGGGCAAAATAGAGATACTTGGGAACACCGGACAGGGAGTACTATTTAAATACCATCAGGCTAAGCATGATGAGAACCATGCAAGATATATAGTGAAAAATCTCAGCCCGAATGACTGCTGGCTGGATGAATCGGAGATAAACACATAAAAAGGGAATTTTTTATGAAACCGATTAGTTTCAGATTCCGTCAGCCTGATGGAAAATTCAGACTGGTATTTCATGAGATTCCAAAGACCGAAGCCGGAATAAGAGATATTCCTATGTTTGATTTTGTTAGGGAAGCCGTTATAGAAGTATACGAGCTTCAGAAAGAAATCGGATTCAACAGAAATAGAAGTTGACTTTATGTTGAATTCAACATATAATGGTTCAAGAAAGGATCATTAATGTACGAGATTATATTTTACGAGTGGTTTTGTTAAGAAAACGAAAAAAACTCCTCCCGGGGAGAAAAAACTTGCAAAGAAATATAAGGACGATTTCGAGTGGAGGGAGAAGAATGAGAAGTTATCAGGCATATAAGGAAGGGGTCTTTAAAAATAATCCTGAGGTAAAGGCTGAGTATGATGCCTTACAGCCGGAATTTGATATTATTCAGGCTATGATTGATGCAAGAATTGAGCAGAATCTTACTCAACAGGATCTTTCGCAGAGAACCGGTATCACTCAGGCAGATATCAGCCGTATTGAAAATGGTACACGTAATCCCAGTCTTGCCATGGTAAAGAGACTGGCTGAAGGTTTAGGAATGCAGCTTAGACTTGAATTCATTCCGACATCGGCAAGAAAGTAAAACAGGAAAAGAGAAACAGTAACAAATGTCCTTTAATAGATGTGTCCATTAATAGACCTATTACACAATCCGAAAGAAAATCAACAAAGAAGAT
>JAGHSD010000121.1 GCA_018066045.1 Candidatus Darwinimomas equi
CCGTAACCTGAGATTGCGATTCTCTTGCCTTCAATAGACTCGCCTTCATGCTTAAGAACTTCAAGAAGATAATATACAGCGCCGTAGCCTGTTGCTTCCGGTCTGATAAGTGATCCGCCTGATGCAAGGCCCTTACCTGTGAGAACTCCGTTCTCCCAGCAGCCTTTAAGCCTTCTGTACTGTCCGTACATATACATAACCTCACGGCCGCCAACCCCCATATCACCTGCAGGAACGTCTACGTCCGGTCCGATGTATCTGTAAAGTGCTGTCATGAAGCTCTGGCAGAATCTCATAACCTCTGCATCGCTCTTGCCTGCAGGATCAAAGTCTGAACCGCCCTTGCCGCTGCCCATAGGAAGGCCTGTAAGAGAGTTCTTGAATGTCTGCTCAAATCCAAGGAACTTGATGATTCCTTCATATACGTTCTTCTGGAAACGGATACCACCCTTGTACGGTCCGATAGCACCGTTGAACTGGCATCTCCATCCGCGGTTTGTATGAACATTACCCTCATCATCTGTCCATACTACTCTGAATGTGAACATTCTCTCAGGCTCTGTCATACGGTTAAGAAGATCTGCCTTCTCATACTCCGGATGCTGATCAACTACCGGGCTGAGTGAAGAAAGAACTTCCTCAACTGTCTGTACGAACTCAGGCTCATTTGCATGCTTTGCCTTAACGTTAGCTATAACGCTTTCAACATATGCATTCATAATTACATTTCCTCCTACATTGTTTGTATTAAATAGTTTGTATTAAATCTTTTCTATCTTCCAGTATTCTGTATGTGCTGCACACTCACCTTCAGATAAATGAATTACTTTTCCAAGTGATTCCATCTCGATGAAATCATGATGCATGAACAGTTCGAAATTGCATCCGTTATCCGGATAATTACCGAAATGCTCTGTACCGAACATCAGCTCGAATTTCTGCCCTTTATTTGTATAGGAAGCAATTCCCGCTTTAGTATACATACCAAGTTTGAAATAGTCTGATATCGGTTTGTATTTCGCGGACAAATGATTATCTGACCATGTCAGTCTCTCATCGGCAATATTTGTCATTCCCCACAATGAAACATATCTGCCCGGTTCTCCCGGTACAACGTCGGCCGGAAGGTAATCCACTTCGACATCTCCGCCTGACAGTGTATTGACACCCCATGCAGCCGTATCGATAGCTTTACCGGAAACATTTCTTATCAGGTTGGTTACCTCGATGCGTCCGTCGTCAAGAAATCTTATCCTGAGTTCCTTTTCAATATGGCGCCAGGGTTCTTCCTTCTGTTTAAGAATCACTCCGTCCTCTAAGAGTTCATATTCAACTGGGTCATTGTCCGGACAGTTACAGGTACTGTCTTCCGGTGTATTCCAGATGCGGTGTCCGCCGTAAAGCTTCCATCCGTCCTCTGTGATAAGACCGTCCGAACAGTCTGCGGGCTGTTCATAGTAAATGTTTTCCATACCTGCCGCAGACAGATGCGATACCCTGATTCCGAATTCAAGAGCACAGCCTATCTCTGTCTTGCCGTCGGTAAGAAAAAGCATCTTTCCGCGATATGTATTTCTGATCTCACTTTTCATCAGATTACATCCTTAAGTGATGCGCTCTTAACTTCATCAGCTGCTCTTCTGAGATCTGCAACCGATGCACCGTCAAGAAGCATCTTGTAATAGTTAAGAATAAGAGTTGCTAAAGTTCCGTTTACATCAAGCTGTGAAACTTCTGCAAGGACCTTCTTTGCAGAATCCATTCCCTGCTCCATTCCTTCTGCTTCATCGATATATCTGCGAACTGCTGCTGCAGCACCGAGTGTAATATACGCAGGTGTAACGCCATTCTCAAGCGCAAGTGTTGATGAACCGATCATACGGTCTGAAGGAGCAAGCTTTCTTGCCGGATCTCCGCCTACTCTCTGGCATGTATCCTTAAGTGCCGCATTGGTAAATCTGTGAAGAAGATCTGTGATGTGAAGCATGAGTTTCTCAAGTTCCACACCGTACTTCTTTGAGATAGCCATAGCACTCTCAAGCATAGCGTTCTGAACGATGATACGAACATCAGCTGCGTCTATTGACTGATAGATATAATCAAGTCCGAGGTATCCTCCAAGGTATGCACATGTTGCATGTCCCATGTTATGGATGAAGAGCTTACGCTTGATAAAGAAATCAAACGGCTCGAACGGAACCATATTGGTGATTGCGGGAACCTCACCCTTGAATGCCGCCTTATCAACAGGAAGGAATCCGTAGCTTTCTACGCATACACGCATCGGATCTCCGTCCTTCATTTCATCAGTCTGAACAGGAACCATACGTCCGATAGAAGCTTCTACAAGGCCTACTGTCTCGTCAAACTTCTTCTGTTCTTCCGGTGTCATCTGCTCCTTGAGCATTCCCTCGAAGATCTTATTTGCATCATTAAGATTTTCGCAAATGATGATATTAAGAGGACCTCCGTTGTTGGCCCAGCGTTTTCTGATACCTGCAACTACGTTCGGAACGATGAATTTAAGTATTCTTGCTCCGACTGCCGTAGCCATGATGTCACAGTTTGCGATAACATCAGAAGCTGCCTCAAGATCATTACCGTTAACTGCTGTTACGTTCTCAACCTTGACATCAGTATATCCTTCACTTGAAACGTATCTGAGAGGATAACATCTGTTATCCTGAAGAGTCTTTACAACAGGTTCTGCAACATCGATAAATGTTACCTCATAGCCTGACTTGCTGAGTAAAGCTCCGATAAATCCGCGGCCGATATTTCCGCCGCCGTACATTACTGCTTTTTTCATTTATTATGCTTCCTTCTTTCCGTATAAATCATAAAGTTTGAGAACTTCTTCCGCTGTTCCGACACCTGCAGTTGCACTGACATCTGCAAGAGATGCTGCTGCTGCACAAGCACCAAGCTTAAGAGCTTCCTTCATTCCGAGCTGAGCTTCTGCTGCGTAAAGAACGCCTGCGCAGAATGCATCGCCTGCTCCTGTGCTTCCCTTGATGTATCCCTTCGGAAGAACAAGGCTTGGCATCTCGAAATATTCATTGTTCTCATCAAGGCCTGCCCCGATCTCAGGACAATGGATTACTGTCCATGTTGATACTCCGAGTTCCTTAAGCTTCATGAGGGCTTCCTTGAAATTCTCTGTATGAAGCACGTCGTTCTCGTCTCTGAGCAGCACGCCTGTAGTCTGCTGTGCCTCAAGCTCATTGATTACACAGTAATCAGTATACTTAAGTGCCGGAGTAACAAGCTTTTTGAATCTGTCGCCTGTCTCTGAAACAACGTCGATAGATGTCTTGATTCCCATCTGCTGAACTCTGTGTAGAAGTGCAGCCATATTTGTGCCGTATTCAGCATTTGCCCCATCAAGATGAGGAAGAAGAAGAATATATCCGATATGGAAGATATCTACGTCAAGATTATTCCAATCAATATTCTCTTCACCATAGTGATTGTTTGCACCACCATATACGAAGAATGTTCTTCCCTTTGTCTGCTCGTTATTCATAACAAGCGTGTATGATGTCTCAGCGTTTCTGTTAACCTGTGAAAGGT
>JAGHSD010000040.1 GCA_018066045.1 Candidatus Darwinimomas equi
GTCATAACTGCTGCAACATCACTGAGATCCGTCTCGCACAGAATCTTCAGATCTCCGTTTATCTCTCCGATACGATTGGCTCTGAGTTTTATCTGTTTCAGACTTTCCTCACCGGAAATATACAGCACTCTTCGCCCGGCATTTGCCAGATTTCTGCAGACCTGAAGGAGAATGGTAGACTTTCCTATTCCCGGATCTCCGCCTACCAGTACCAGAGAACCTGCAACAATTCCTCCCCCGAGTACACGGTTGAATTCGTTCATTCCGCTGTCATATCTGTCACCGTCATCTATAACCACATCTTTAAGATACGCCGGTTTTGATGCGGATACCGACCTTGACTGCAGGCTCTTCCCGGCAGATTTAGGTGCCGCCGGTTCTTCCACCATCGTGTTCCACGCATGACATGCCGGACATTGTCCCATCCATTTTGCAGATTCAAATCCGCATTCACTGCAGAAAAAAGTTGTTGTCTTCTGCTTTGCCATCTTACCTCCGGTAATAAACTTACTGCTGTCTGTGTTACGTCAATACAGGTTCATCTTCTGTATTCTCCGGTTCTTCCTTCTTTGAAGTTCCGACAAAAACAAGTTTCTTTCTGCCGTCCTCGTCTATCATGGCATGCACCCTGACGGCCATGTTTTCGGCAATCGAACCGTTCAGTACCTCTTCCGCAAGTCTGTCTTCAATCTGTGACTGAAGTGCTCTCTTCAGCGGTCTTGCGCCGTATTTCTGATCAAAGCCTACATCAATAAGATATTCTTTGGCTTCATCATCGATTCTTATCTCCATATTCATCTGCTCGGCAGTATGTTTATTGATATCTCTAAGAAGAATCTCTATGATATCTTTCATATCATCTCTTGTGAGCTGATGGAATACTATGGTTTCGTCAATTCGATTGAGAAACTCCGGTTTGAACATCTTCTTTATTTCATCAGTAACTGCCGATTTCATCTGCTCATAATCAGCAGTTTCTCCCGATTGTGATGCAAATCCCAACTGCTTCGGGGCAACGATACGCTCTGCTCCGGCATTTGATGTCATGATGATGATGGTGTTTTTGAAATCCACCCTTCTTCCCTGTGCATCGGTTATATGTCCGTCATCAAGGACCTGAAGGAGTATGTTGAATACATCGGGATGCGCCTTCTCAATCTCATCAAACAGTATTACACAGTACGGATTTCTGCGGACTTTCTCCGACAGCTGTCCGCCCTCTTCATATCCGACATATCCGGGAGGTGAACCTACCATCTTGCTGACACTGTGTTTTTCCATGTATTCACTCATATCAACACGTATGAGTGCCTGCTCGGTTCCGAACATTGCCTCCGCAAGTGCTTTACAGAGTTCCGTTTTTCCGACTCCGGTCGGTCCAAGGAAAAGGAATGAACCTATCGGTCTCTTCGGATCCTTCAGTCCTACACGCCCTCTTCTGATAGCCCTGGCAACGGCAGTAACCGCCTCGTGCTGTCCTATCACTCTCTCATGCAGCACATTTTCAAGCTGTCTGAGTTTCTCTGATTCTTCCTGTGCAAGTTTCTTTACCGGAATCTTGGTCCATGCTGATACAGCCTCGGCTATATCATCTTCCGTAACACTCAGATTCCTGACATTCTTTGATTCCTGCCACTTCTCAACCTGTTTCTCAAGTCTGGCTCTCTTGTCTGCCTGTTTACGTTTGATCTCTCCGGCCTTTTCATAGGCTTCATTTCTTATGGCTTCTTCTTTCTTTGACTCCAGATCTTCTATCTGCTTTTCAAGCTTCTTGATCGAATCCGGTTTTCTGTAGCTCATAAGTCTTCTTCTCGAAGCAGCCTCGTCTATCAGGTCTATCGCCTTATCCGGAAGGAATCTGTCGCTTATATATCTTGAGGAAAGTTTTACAGCGGCCTCAAGCGCATCATCGGTTATATTGGCCATATGATGCTGTTCGTACCTTCCTCTGACACCCTTGAGTATTGCAAGCGTTTCCTCCTCTGTAGGTTCCTCTATCACAACAGGCTGGAAACGGCGTTCAAGTGCCGCATCCTTCTCAATATGCTTCCTGTACTCATCTATTGTTGTCGCTCCGATGATCTGAAGCTCGCCTCTTGAAAGAGCCGGTTTGAGAATATTTGATGCATCAAGCGCACCCTCTGCACCGCCCGCTCCGATAATGGTATGTATTTCGTCGATAAACAGAAGTATGTTTCCTGCTTCCATTACCTCATTCATTACACGTTTGATTCTTTCTTCGAATTCGCCGCGGTATTTCGATCCTGCGACCATTCCCGGAAGATCCAGCACCACTAATCTTCTTCCGATAAGCGTCTCAGGTACATCACCTTTTACAATAAGCTGTGCCAGTCCTTCTACGACGGCGGTCTTTCCTACTCCGGGTTCTCCGATAAGACACGGATTGTTTTTTGTACGACGCGAGAGTATCTGCATTACTCTCTGCATCTCGATTTCCCTTCCGACTACAGGATCAAGTTTCTCTTCCTGTGCCAGCTTGGTGAAATCTCTTGAATACTGATCAAGCACAGGTGTTGAAGATCCGTTTTCACCCGGCAGTTCAGATCTTCCGGCACCCGCCGGCATTCCTGACATATTCTGCATTCCGGGTCCGCCTGCCGGTCTTGCCTGCTGACTCTGACCCAGTATCCTGTTAATGTCCTCACCCATAGTTCCGATAGTATCTATATAGAGTTTCTGAAGATTGATTCCCATCGTAGTAAGAAGCTTGGTTGCCACACAGTTCGGTTCTCTGAGCATCGCAAAAAGAAGATGCTCCGTCCCGATAAGCTGAGCTTTGAAACGTACGGCTTCTCTGTATGAATTCTCTATTATCTTTCTTGCCATCGGTGTATAAACCTGAGCATCGTCCACTGCAACACTCATATTCGGAGAAATAAGCTGATCAATAAGATCAACTATTTTTTCCTCTGTAACACCCTCTGCTGTCAGCACCTTTGATGCAACTCCGCTTCCTTCACGCACGAGTCCCAGAAGAAGATGCTCTGTTCCCACATATGAATGATTCAGTCTTTTTGCTGAATCGAGGGCAATATTGATGGCCTGTTTAGCCTGTGAAGTAAATCTCTCACCCATCTGTCATGCCTCCTTTATCTTCGGAAGATGTTCTCTCAGATAATCTGCTCTGAAAACATCCAGTTCATGTTTGTCCATCGGCTTCTCTGTATTCAGCATCAGATTGCCTGCCTGTATCTCGATCATCAGCCTGTAAACAGAATACTCGCTTCCTTCCTCAAGCCTGATCAGCCCGTCTGCAATTCCCGCCCTCATCTGTGACAGGAATGTAAGTGCACTGTTAAGTCTCATGGTCCTTGCATACTTAAGTACACCGTATGCACGGAAAGCTTCATCCTGTTTCAGTATATAGTGCCGTTCAATGCCGTTTTCTCTGAGCTGGCTTTCTTTCTCATTCAACTGACTGGCAATTCTCATTACTAGATCGACTATTTCCTTTTCACTCATTCCGAGGGTCTTTGTGTTGGAGATGTCGTAAAGTGCTCCGAAATTCTCCTTCTCATTCCCGTATACACTCCGTATGGTAACTCCGAATTTCTCCAGACCGTCAATAAGCTCTTTTATCTGGTTTGTCTTTGTCAGCGTGGGCAGATGCAGAACTGCATTCGCTCTCATCCCGGTT
The DNA here is from genome assembly GCA_018066045.1 of Candidatus Darwinimomas equi. Classification (GTDB taxonomy): domain Bacteria; phylum Bacillota; class Clostridia; order Lachnospirales; family Lachnospiraceae; genus Darwinimomas; species Darwinimomas equi. The sequence goes on from JAGHSD010000040.1 coordinate 3,659, forward strand.
CCGACATTAGTCGGATATGATGTCAGATATCCGTATTTTTCATCATAGGCATAATTAAAGCGGCTGCTTATGAAATCATCTAATTTATCGGCTCTCTCCCAGAGCTCCTTAAGTGCCATTCCCGGTGCCAGAAACTGCATCCTGATATGATCATCACCGTTAAGAAGAATACTTACATCCTCTTCCTCAGACACCATCAGCCCTATAGGGTTCTTCGACTCTGCCACTGTTGCATTGATGAGTCTTCTTTCCTTGAGTGCAAGTCTTTCTATCTCTTTGATCCGGTCGAGGGTCATCGTACGGAAATGCTTTCCTTCAACAGTTTCCACATCATCCAGTCCGTACTGAAGCCTTCCTATCAGCTCACCGGCCGCATTTGCATCAAGTCTGTTTGGAAATGCATACTCATTCCAGTTTCTCGCAAGACGGACCCTGCTGCTGATAAAGTTTTCTCCGCGTTTCTGCCCTACCTCTTCGTACCATTTAGCTTTCATCCTGCACCTCGCCTCCCAAAGCGCTTTCGGCAGCTTTTTTCTCGGTTTCCTTTATCTCGTCGCGAAGCTTTGCGGCTTCTTCATAGTCTTCGGTCTCTATGGCCTTGCGAAGATTTTTTCTCAGATCGATCAGACGATCGAGGAACTCGCTCTCCGGTACCTTTTCGGTAATACTCTCTTCAAGATCTTCCTTTACCTGCTGCGGGATGTCTCCCGACAGATATTTGGGATGCTTTCCGTGATGCTGACCGCTTCCCTGAAGCTGCTTAATATTATCTCCGATAAGAAGATCAAATACTTTATAGCAATCAGAGCATCCGAATTTGGAGTCCTTGATAAACTGCTCATATGTAGTTCCGCATGTAGGACATACGACATTCGCACATTCTTCCTTCTGCTCGCTCTTCATAGTCTGGCTGAGAAGACTGGAAAGCAGCTTTGCAAGAGGCATCTCCCCGCTGATACCGGGACCGTTTACCGTCAAATCCAGCTCGCTTGCACACTGAGCGCACAGAAAATGCTCGCTCTTCACACCGTTGACTACCTCAACCACCTGAATATTGGCCTCTCTGATTTTACATTTCTCACATAACATAGTCAAACCTCATAATCATCATAAAGTTTATTGATGAGAGCAATTGCTTCCTCCCGTGTCACATTGTTGCAGATTCCCCTGATAACAGCCGGTTCGAATTCGTGTTTCATGCGCTGAAGAACCCTTGCTTTATCCGGGCTTATCCGTACAACCGCTCCTGACCTTCTGTCCAGCTTTACAAAACCCTCATCCTTCAGTATGGAGTAGGCCTTGTTGACTGTATGCATATTAATTGAAATGTCATCGGCAAGCTGTCTTACAGACGGCAGAGACTCTCCTTCACGGATCTCTCCCAGTGCAATGCCCCGCAATATCTGATTGCACAGCTGAATATAAATAGCTTCATCACTTTCAAAATTCAGTTCAATAACATAGTTCATATCATAAACCTCATTTGCGTTGTTATACTTATTGTATAACACGTACAAGATGATGTCAAGCAGGTAAAAAGCCCTGTTCTCAGACATGCTCATCGCAAAATGTCTTCAAACAGGGCCCTCTGTTTTACTCTCTTAATGCGAGCCGAAAGCTACATTTCCTGACTCATCATTATCAAATATCAAATGTTTCGAAACCGTCATCTTCAAGAAGATCTTCCGTAGTCTTTATATTCTTCGGAGCTGTCGTACGCTGAACATCACGTGCAAGACTCTTCTGAAGTTCTGCCTCTGTAGATACCTGCGGGGCTTCCTTCTTCTTCTCTCTGTATACAGGACGTTCTTCTTCTACATTCTCCTCAACGCCTCTCATATAACGCTCTTCGGCTTCATCATAAGGATGTTCTTCCATCTCCTGACGGCGTTTTCTCATTTCCCGCTCTCTTGCTCTCTGAGCTCTTGCCTGCGCCTTCAGTTCTTCTTCGTCTTCTGCTCTGTTTTTCTTACCGGACTTTTTCTTTGCGGGACGGTCATCATTTCCCCCATTGCCTCTTGATGTGATCAGTACCACTATCAGAGCTATCAGAAGGATTCCTGCAATGATTCCGAGTGCCAGTACTATGTAACCTCTGAGATTATAATCCTTAATCAGTTCATTGTACTTGTTGGCTGCATCAATGTATTCCTGTTCATTTACTGTATCAACTGCTGCAGGATTTGAGAAGAATCTCTGTATGGTCTTCTCTTTCATGTCATAACGATAGAATCCTCTGTCTCCTTCGGAGTTCATACCGTATACCATACAGTACTCCTGATTCAGATCGCCTGACCAGATCCATCCGTGAACTTTCTTTCCGTTCAGTTCAAGTGTCGTCTCTGCAAATCCTTCCGGAACAGTAACATCACTTCCCATAGGAACTATTGTAATGGATTTTTCCGTTGTCGTTATCTGTGCAAACGGTGACCACTGATCTGTTGCCGCATCATATACGAAGAAATCGCCTGAGCCGTCATTTCCTATCAAATACATGATCATAAGGCCTGTCTTCTCGTTAACGCCTGCCGTTACATCCTGTCCCTTGTAATTGACAGTCTGTGCGATGAAGCCCTCCGGAAGCATCGTTTCGTCAAACATTCCCGCAACTTCATAGTCCTCGCCGTTAACATTTGCCTGAAGTATTCCTGCAGACTCACCGTAATCAACCGGTCCGTCAATCTTGTTTACTGTAATCGTATAGTCCTTGGTCGTAGTTCCGTCCTGTGCGGTTACCTGACATGTAACAATATTCTCACCTATCTGAAGGTCTGCGTTTCCGGAAATAATAACCTTGGCATTGGAATCTGCTGTTGCTGCGCTTACGGTAAGCTTGGTACAGTCATTTCCGACCGTTGTACTGTATGAAGTAACATCCGGGGCAAAATCAGGAGTAAGAACTCCGGGGCTGATCTTCAGTGAGCTTAAGTTCGCATTGATTGAACTGTTCCCATCGCCCTTGATCGTAACCGCTGATGATCCCTTGTGATCCAGAGTCGCCATATTCTGACTGTCATCATAGATCTCCCATGAATCATCCATGGTAATAGTGGTCGTTCCAGGTGAAAGAGCTCTGAATTTAAGGCTGTATGCCCATTCAGTCTTTCCGAGTGACGAATCTCCCGTTACCTTTACGGTTCCTGCACCGCCCTCTGCGTAATCACCTCCGGTAAATTCCAAAAAGGCCGGATCGTAATTCAGCATAATCTTGGCACTGCCTAAATTCCCGCCGGAAGACCTGATCTTCATCGAAACGCTGACTTCCTCTCCTACGTTTACGGTAGGATCCGAGAATGAAACATTTGCCGAGAAAGCAGCAAACGCTGTCATACTCATTGCAAGAATCATAGCAACAGTAATCAGAAATAATCTTATTCTTTTCATCTTGTTCTCCTGTTATTGTCCCGGACCGATAAGCACAACCGTTGATTCTGTGCTGCTCTTCTGACCGGTGCTGCTGGATGTATCATTTGTATTGATCGTAATGACTGATGCGGATGACGATGCCTGTGTATCTGCTCCGTCAGGCGCGATGACCCTGACTCCCGGTCCGCCGGTGCTTACTCCGCCGACACCCGAGGAATATACAGGTCCGCCGTTCTGTCTAATAACATTAAGTACATATGTTCTTGCAGTTCCGTTCTGTGCCGTAACCACAACGTTGATCTTATTTGCCCCGCTTACAAGGTTAAACGTTCCCAGTCCCGTAACAGTGGCGCTTGAATCGCACGCAGAAGCACTTACATTTACTCCCGTAACGCTGGTATCAACTATAAGATCGTAATTCAGTGTATTGGAGTTGAATGATGGAGTAATCGCAAATCCGTCAACTCCGAGATCATACAGCTTGTTGTTCGGGCTGCCGTCTCCTGTCGGAAGCGGTGCCGGCGTTTCCGGCATATTCTTATAAACCGGAATCTCAAAGTCATGCGCAGCCATCCTGATTTCGGATGTATAGGCTTTTGACAGATTATATCCTTCATCCGCCGCCGCCTTGACATTGCTCATATATTGATGCTTATATGTATTGTTTGAAGTCACATTGAACTTCTTGAGATAAAAGGTATTCTGCGTCTTATTTACATATCCGTCACCGTAGAATCTGGCGCCGCCGATGATAGCCTTGTCTTTTGTATTCCACGGACGGTCGTAGCTTCCCGACTGTCCCGCCCACCAGAGTCCTCTCTCATTAGCGGACATTCCGTTGGACGAATATGCTTCGACATTATAGAAGTTATATGCTCCGGATGTACCGTTTACCATTACGGTATTTCCGTTTTTTCCCTGTTCCTGAATAATCATCGAAACAAGTACATACGGATTTACACCTGATTCCTCTGCAGCTTTCATCAGCATATCAACATATGTTGCCGAACCTGCGTCTGCAGTAACACTGACTACCGAAGGTCCTTCCGATGAAGCATCCTGTGTTCCTCCGGGACCTGATGATGATCCGGCTGCCGCAGCCTGTCCGGGTCCTATCAACTGCACGCTTCCCGAAGGAGCCGGCCCGTTGTTCTGCGCGGATGCCGCTGAATCAGTCCGTGATGAAGACCCACCGAGTACTCCTGTATAGGAACTTTCCATAAACGTTCCCTTCACCATGGATTCAACTCCGCTGTAAGTGTGAACATTTGCATCATACTTCTGATCAAGGAACTGGAAAACATACTCCGAATCCATGAAATTTCTCGGATCCATGTAATAACGTATTATTTCCTCGCTTGCCGCCTTCCAGTCTTCTCCGTCAAATCCCGGCCAGTAATTGCTGTTCCAGTCAAATGCACCCTCTGCGGTAGACTTCCATGATGACTTGTTTGTTTTATATACAAGATTACGTCCTACCACACTCTCATTTGCAATCGCAGTCTCCCAGTCAATGCCCGTATTGACTGCCGTGAATGTCCAGTTAGGATATTTCTCATGCAGCGCCCTCAGATACGGTTTATATGATTCAGGGAATCCCTGATTGGTCATCATCTGTTCAAACCCGGACTCTGATATACCTTCGGACTTGCTCTCCATTCCGATATATGTCTTAAGCATATATCCTGAATTGGCTCCGTTATTATACGTTATCTTACACCAGGTCTGTCCGTCCGAACCGGACTGCTCATCCACTACGACCACCTGCGTTCCTACATTCAGTTTTCCGACTTTTGAGTAACCGGTACCCGGACCCGAGCGCACATTTACATTGCTTGCCGTGACTGATCCGAGCTGCGCCGTGTACGCAAAAGAGCTTACATTCACCGATGTAAGCAATAAGAAAACAGAGAGCACAAGTGCCCATATTTTGTGGATTTTATTTTTCCTTATCATTATGTAGTATTTTATCACTATTGCACGTCTTATGCAACAGAATAAAGCTTATTGTAATATAGCGTAAGAAAGACGAAAAAAAAATTAAGAAAACCTCCGTGTTTTCACACGGAGGTCAACAGGTCAATATCTGACTATCAACATATAATTACTGATATGGATATATTACCTCATTATTCTTTTTCTTTAGCAAGAACCTTGTTAACGATGATACCAAGTGTAAGTGCACATGCTACAGTTGTAAGTGTTACCTTGCCGAAGCTTACGGTAAGACCGCCGACACCTGCTATGAAGATTACACATGCAGTGAAAAGGTTCTGATTTTTGTTGAGATCAACTTTCTGGAACATCTTGAAGCCTGAGCTTGCGATAAATCCGTAAAGAGTGATGCAGACACCACCCATTACGCAGCTCGGTATAGTCTCAAGGAAGCATACTAAAGGAGTAATGAGTGAGAAAAGTATGCAGAGAATTGCTGCGCCCCAGATTGAAATTACAGATGCGTTTTTAGTAATACCTACACATGCGATTGACTCTCCGTATGTTGTATTGCATGCACCGCCGAAGAATGCTCCGACCATTGATCCGATACCGTCTCCCAAAAGTGTTCTTGAAAGTCCCGGCTCCTCAAGAAGATTGTGTCCGATGATAGTTGAAAGATTCTTATGATCTGAAAGATGCTCTGCGAATACTACAAATGCTACCGGAGCATATGCTGCAAAAATCGTTACCAGGAATGAAGGTGTAAGTGCTGACCAGTCAGCCTTAAGGAATGAGAAGTCAGGTAATGAGATAAATGATCCCATATTCTGAAGTGCTGAGAAGTTGATAACCTTAAGTGCATCATTTCCTGTTGCATTTCCGATAAGGTAGAAAATACATGCTACAATATAACCTGCGATGATACCGATAAAGAACGGAATCAGCTTAGCCATCTTCTTGCCGTATGTTGAGCAGAGAACTACTGTGAAAAGAGTTACAAGACCGCAGATCATTGCTACATAAGGTGAACCTGTTGCTCCGCCGTTTGTGAAATCACCGATTGCATTTCCTGCAAGCGAAAGTCCGATGATTGCAACTGTAGGTCCGATAACTACAGGAGGCATAAGCTTGTCAATCCACTTAACACCTGCAACCTTAACAACAATTGCGATAATAACATATACAAGTCCCGCGATAACTGCGCCTGCGATAAGTCCTGCGCAGCCCGCCTGCATTGAAACAGCACCTGCAAATGCCGACATCATCGATCCAAGGAATGCAAACGAAGATCCAAGGAATACCGGGCTCTTTGATTTTGTAAAGAGCAGGTAGATGAATGTACCGCAACCTGCACCGAAAAGTGCTGCCGAAGCTGAAAGAGGATTTCCTGCAAATCCGAGTCCTGACTCGATGCAGAAGTTGTTAACTACTGCCGGTACCGCAATCGTTGCTGCGATGATTGCGAGCAGCTGCTGGATTGCAAACAGAATAACCTGTCCAAATGGTGGCCTGTCCTTAATGTCATAAACTAAATTCATTTCCTCATTCTCCTTTTTTATGTAAAATATACCAATTGTTACCGTCTTCAGTCGTTCAATGACATAAGAAATGTTCCCGTCTCGCCATCGAATTCCGGAAGTCTGACCTCAATCAACTCGTTTCTCGATGTCGGAACATTCTTTCCTACATAATCAGCTCTTATCGGAAGCTCTCTGTGTCCCCTGTCCACCAGCACCGCGAACTGTATGGTTCTGGGTCTTCCGCAGGTGAACACGGCCTCGATTGCAGCTCTTGCCGTCCTTCCCGTAAACAGAACATCGTCTACAAGAATCACATCTCTGTCATTGACATCATTTGCAAGAGATTTTGTCCGTACAACCGGTGAATCCGAAACCAGTGAAAGATCATCCCTGTAAAGATTGATATCAAGACTCTCGCACGGAACCTCCACATTTTCGATCTTCAGAATATCTTTCTGAATAATCTTTGATATCGGCTCTCCTCTCCTCTTGATTCCTATCAGAAGCAGATTATTTACTCCTCGGTTGTTCTCGATGATCTCATGTGATATTCTCATCAGCGCACGCTCTATCGCCTGACCGTCCATAAGCTGAGATTTCTGTTTCATATGATTATTCTCCCTGTTAGACAAAAAAACCTGCCGTCGCCGGCAGGCATAAAGTCATAGTCATAGCTATCCCGTTTATGTGATCTTGCCGGTCTCTCTGTACCGAATTAAAAATCATCTTGTCGTACAAGACTATAAACCATATATAGTTATTTTGCAATACCTTTTTTGAGTTTTACACAATTTGTACTGTTTTGCCGATTCAGGCATAACCGATTTGTTGAAAATGCCCGCGGCAGGCCGGGAATTACAGCTGGGCAAGCACGATAGCCGCAAACATCATCAGACAGCCGATGATTTCTCTCTGAGAAAGCGTCTGCCCCAGCAGCAGCCATCCTCCTATAGCTCCGAACACACTCTCAAGGCACAGGATAAGCGATGCCGATGAAGGATCGACATCCTTCTGGAACACCACCTGCAGAGTGTATGCAACTCCGCATGAAAGAACTCCGGCATACAGTATGGCAGCTCTTCCCTCATAGATCATTTCCCATGTCGGATGTTCTGTAAAAGCCATTGCAATAAGGCACAGTATTCCGCATACAAAAAACTGTATGCATGAAATCACGACTCCGTCCGCTTTCGGTGAGAAATGATCGATAACAAGAATATGTATCGAAAAGAAGAACGCACAAGCCAGCAGCAGAAGGTCTCCTCTGCTCATTGCAAAAGAATCCTTCATGCAAAGCAGATACAGACCAACAAGAGATACCACTACAC
>JAGHSD010000136.1 GCA_018066045.1 Candidatus Darwinimomas equi
GTATTCATCCCATGTATGACTTTGCACATCCTATTGAGGATGCAATAGAAGGTATCACGCATTCGATATGTACTCTTGAATTTGAAGATCACAGACCCCTTTACGATTGGGTTGTAACAGAGTGTGAATTTGATCCGAAACCGCGTCAGATTGAATTTGCAAAACTGTATCTTACAAATGTAGTAACAGGTAAGAGATATATCAAAAAGTTAGTTGAAGACGGAATCGTTGACGGATGGGATGATCCCAGACTTGTATCTATCGCAGCACTTCGCCGCCGCGGATACACACCGGAATCAATCAAGAAGTTCGTTGAACTTGTCGGATTAAGCAAGGCAAACTCATCGGTTGATTATGCTATGCTTGAGTACTGCATCAGAGAGGATCTCAAGCTTAAGGCACCTCGTATGATGGCTATACTTGACCCGGTCAAGCTTGTTATTGACAATTATCCGGACGGTCAGAGCGAAAAACTCCCGATGCCTCTTAATCTTGAGAATCCTGAGCTTGGCGAGAGAGAACTCATCTTCGGAAAAGAACTCTTGATTGAGAGAGAAGATTTTATGGAGGAGCCGCCGAAAAAGTATTTCAGACTCTTCCCGGGCAATGAGGTAAGACTCATGGGAGCATACTTTGTAACCTGTACCGGATGTGAGAAAGACGAGAACGGAAACGTTACAGTTGTACATTGTACTTATGATCCTATGACAAAGAACGGAATGGAAGTAGACCGTAAGGTTAAGGGAACCATTCATTGGGTAAATGCTGACGCATGCAGCAAGGTGACCGTAAGACTGTATGAGAATATAGTAGACGAGGAGAAAGGCAAGCTGAATGCTGACGGAACGCTGAATCTCAATCCAAACTCACTTACTGTTATTGATGACTGTTATGTTGAACCGATGCTTGCAGAAGCAAAGGAATATGACAGCTTCCAGTTTGTTCGTAACGGTTTCTTCTGTGTTGACTGCAAGGATTCAAATCCGGGAAAGCCGGTATTCAACAGAATTGTCAGCCTGAAGTCATCATTTAAACTTAAATAATAATATAGAAGGAGAGGGTATATCTATGATTAAATCTGTTATCGTTGGTTCCGGAATGATGGGCGTGGTTCATTCTGAAGCATTGCACAGAATACCGGGAGTTGAGGTTGCAGCAATTGCGGATGTAAATGAAGCGGCTGCAAAGAAGTATGCAGAGCAGCTCGGAATTCCGAAGTATTATACCGATTACAAGGAAATGCTGGCAGCAGAAAAGCCGGACGTAGTACATATCTGTACCCCGAATTTCCTTCATTTTGAGGTCGCAAAATATGCTATGGAGCAGGGATGCGGAGTGTATTGTGAGAAGCCGCTGGCACTTGATTCAAAGCAGGGAGAGGAACTTACGAAGCTGGCAAAGGAAAAAAAGGTTCCGAACGCCGTGAATTTTAATTACAGAAACAACGCAATGGTAAGAGATATTCATGAACGTATTGCCGGAGGAGATGCAGGAAAGGTATTCTTCGTTCACGGACATTATCTTCAGGACTGGCTTATGTATGATACGGATTTTTCATGGAGACTTGATCCGTCAAGAAACGGTGTATCACGCGCAGTTGCAGATATAGGCTCTCACTGGTTCGATACAGCACAGTTTGCAACAGGAAAAAAGATTACAAGAGTATTTGCAAAACTTAATACGGTAATTCCGGAGAGAATCAAACCGCTGGCTGAAGTTGCAACATTTGCAAAAAACGACGGAAAGGGCGAGACAGTAAAGATTGATTCAGAGGACCTCGCAGTAATTATGGTTGAATTTGAGGACGGAACACTCGGATCAACGGTTATTTCTCAGATAAGCGGCGGACACAAGAATGATCTTATGCTTGAGGTCGATGCGTCGAAGTACTCAATGAAGTGGGAACAGGAAAATGCTGACAAGCTTCATGTTTGTGACAGGGTTGACGGAAACAGGCTGATATATGCATCAGCAGGGACAGTGACAGGTGATGCAGCGAGATTTGCTCCGATTCCCGAGGGACATGCAGTAGCATGGAAAGATGCACTTAAAAACGGAATCAATGAATTTTATGAGGCGGTAAAGGCCGGAACGTATCAGAATGAAGATCAGTCATATGCAACATTTGCAACAGGATGGTATGTACTTAAAATAGTTGATGCCTGCCTGGAATCAAGCGCAGCTGATAAGTGGATAGAAGTTAAATAATTAAATACATAATAAAATGCGGAGGCAGCAGTCACCTCCGCATTTCTGTATGAGTTTGTAATGATAGTTGATAATATCAGTTTTCGGTTTCCTTGAAATTCTCTTCTTTAGTCTTTTCCTCAGTCTTTTCTTCCGGTTTATCAATATCGATGATAACATCGTCAGTTGTTTCGTCATCCGAAGAATTTCTGTTCAGAACATCTTCTTCCATGGCACCTATTCTGTCTTTTGTTTCGACAACGATGTTTTCAACCTTTTCTTTCACAGTTGCAACATAATCATTTGCAACTATTGATGAATCGTCAACCTTCTCTGAAATGATCTCTCCGATATTCTTAACCATACCTTTTGCAGGTTCAACCATACCCTTTGCTGCTTCAATAGTAGTTTTGGCTGCTTCGAGCAGCTCATCTTTATGCGCATTCAAAGAGGTGTATTTCTTATTCGGGTCGGTATTCTCACAAAAATCAGTATTTTCATCAGCTGAAAATGCTCTTTCGTCATCTTCTTCAAATTCTGAAAAGTCTTTTTCGAGCTCAGCGTGATCCTTTCGGTACTTTTCATAGTACTTTATTCCTGCATAAACGCCTCCGGCGAAAAGTAAAGCTCCGATAATTCCTGCTGCTTTCATGGCAAAACCTCCTGTTTTGATGATTGTATTTTATAACAAATACGGAGTAAATAAAAGTTAAATAATACTAAACTTTTGAGAAAATACGAAAAAAAGGCGAAATTAGCACTCAAGGCTTGACAGTGCTAACAATAAGAGTATAATATCATTAGCCGAGAAAAACAGTATCTTTTTATTGGCAGGATACTTTATATAGGAGGAAATATATATGAAATTAGTTCCATTATTTGATCGTGTTGTACTTGAGCAGGTAAAGGCTGAGGAAACAACAAAGTCAGGAATAGTACTTCCCGGACAGGATAAAGAGAAGCCGTCAGAGGCAGTTGTTGTTGCAGTCGGACCGGGCGGAGTGGTTGACGGAAAAGAGATCACGATGCAGGTAAAGGCAAAAGATCATGTAATCTATTCAAAATATGCCGGAACAGAAGTTGAGCTGGAAGGCAAGAAGTACATTGTAGTTAAGCAGAATGATATTTTAGCAATCGTTAAATAAATTAATCGGAGGAAACATATATGGCAAAAGATATTAAATATTCAGTTGATGCCAGAAAATCTCTTGAAGAGGGCGTTAACAAGCTTGCAGATACAGTCAGAGTTACACTCGGACCGAAAGGAAGAAATGTAGTACTTGATAAGCAGTTCGGTGCACCGCTTATTACAAATGATGGTGTTACTATTGCAAAAGAAATCGAATTGGAAGATGCATTTGAAAATATGGGTGCTCAGCTTGTTAAGGAAGTTGCCACAAAGACAAATGATGTAGCAGGCGACGGAACAACAACAGCGACAGTTCTTGCACAGTCAATGATCAACGAAGGAATGAAGAACATCGCAGCAGGTGCAAATGCAATTATTCTTCGCCGCGGTATGAAGAAGGCATGTGATGCGGCAGTTGTTGCAATTGCGAAGATGAGTCAGCCAATCAAGGGCAAGGAGCAGATTGCAAGAGTAGCAGCTATTTCTGCATCATCTGATGAAGTAGGTGAGATGGTTGCTGATGCTATGGAGAAGGTTACAAGCGACGGTGTTATTACCATCGAAGAGTCAAAGACTATGAAGACAGAGCTGGACATGGTTGAAGGTATGCAGTTCGACCGTGGCTATGTATCAGCATATATGGTAACAGATACAGACAAGATGGAAGCAGTTCTTGACGATCCGTTCATCCTTATTACAGACAAAAAGATTTCCAATATCCAGGAGATCCTTCCTGTTCTTGAAGAAGTAGTAAAGACAGGATCAAAGCTTCTTATCATTGCTGAGGATGTTGAAGGTGAGGCTCTTACAACTCTTATCGTTAACAAACTCCGCGGTACATTCAACGTAGTAGCAGTAAAGGCTCCGGGATTCGGTGACAGAAGAAAAGAAATGCTTCGCGATATCGCAATTCTTACAGGCGGACAGGTAATCAGCGAAGAACTCGGACTTGAGCTTAAGGATGCCAAACTCGCAATGCTCGGACGCGCAAAATCAGTTAAGGTTAACAAAGAGACCACAGTCATTGTTGACGGACTCGGAAAGAAGAAAGATATTGCTGAAAGAATAACTCAGATCAAGGCACAGCTTGAAGAAACAACATCTGATTTCGACAGAGAGAAGCTTCAGGAAAGACTTGCAAAGCTTTCAGGCGGAGTTGCAGTTATCCGTGTGGGTGCTGCTACGGAAACAGAGATGAAAGAAGCAAAGCTTCGTATGGAAGATGCTCTTAATGCTACACGTGCAGCAGTTGAAGAAGGTATCGTACCGGGCGGCGGAAGCGCATACATCCAGGCTATCAAGTCAGTAGCAAAGGCAACAGCAGATCTTGAAGGAGATGAGAAGACAGGCGCTAAGATCGTACTTAAAGCTCTTGAAGCACCGCTTTATATCATCGCTGCAAATGCAGGCCTTGAGGGAAGCGTAGTTGTAAATAAGGTTAAAGAAGGCAAGGCAGGATACGGATTTGATGCATTTAACGAGGAATATGTTGATATGATCAAAGCAGGTATTCTTGATCCGGCAAAGGTTACACGTTCAGCACTCCAGAATGCAACGTCAGTTGCATCAACACTGCTTACGACAGAGGCAGTTGTCGGCACTATCAAAGAGCCGCAGCCACCAATGCCGCAGGGTGGAATGCCCGGAATGGGAATGTAAGCGAATAAGCTGATTAAACCGCAATACAACAAAAGAGGACTCGATGAGAATTTATTCTCAGGAGAGCCCTCTTTTGCTGTATTATAGTTTGCAAAGCAAACGGCAGCGAGAAATGTATTTATTTATCGGTTTTGTGATAAAATACTATATGTAATTTTGAGAATACCGTAATTACCGGAGAAAAGAAATGAGCAATAAAAACCATCAATACGACATTGTCTGCATTGGCGTTGCCCTGGTTGATTCTATAGTCAGAGGATTTGATCCGAAGCCGATTTCAAAAGCCGGATTCTTTGCAGACTCCGGAGTGCTGTCAGTCGGCGGAGAGGCGCTGAATGAATCCATAACCGCTTCCAAGCTGGGCCTGAAAGCAGCCATAGTGACAGGACTGGGATATGATGCAGCAGCTGAACTGATAATCGGTGAACTCACCCGTAACGGTGTTGATATCAGTAATTGTGTCAGAAAAGAAGAGATTCAGACTCCTGTGTCAACCCTGCTGGTTAATGCCGATGGAACCAGAAAATCAATAATGAATCATTCGCACAGGTATAATTTTCATCCTGAAAAATATATGGAAGTTCTGAAAATGACTCCGGCTGTGGCAATAGGATCACTATTCCGGCCACCGTTCAATGATCCGCAAATTATAAGGAGTGTACTGTCAGAAGCGAAAAATCAGGGACTTGTGACATATGTGGATACAAAACTTCCGAATTACAATACCTTGTCTCTTGAGGATATAAAAGAATCAATGCAGCATATAGACTACATTTTCCCAAATGAGGATGAAGCCGCATTCTATTCAGGGGAAGCAAATCCCGACAGACAGGCGGATGTGTTTCTGAAATACGGAGTAAAAACAGCAATAATCAAACTCGGATCAAGAGGATGTCTTCTGAAAAATGCTCACGAGAGGATACGGCTTACGGCAATGGAAATAGAACCTGTTGATGCTGTAGGAGCCGGAGATAATTTCATGGCAGGTTTCATTACGGCAAAGCATGACGGGAAATCCGACGGAGAAGCATTGAGATTTGCAAATGCCTGTGGTGCGATATGTACCGAATATATCGGAGCCACGACAGGAATAAAGAATAAAGAGCAGGTACTTGCCCGGTTTACATAATTTTGATATAATAGCCTGGTGATTAAAAGGCTGTTATATTATTTGATTCAGTGGACATGGGGACTCCCGCAGAATCTTGCGGGTGTTTTTGTGTATTTGTTTCAGAAGAAGGAAAATCGCGGAAGCAGTTACAGATGTGCAAAGCTTGCTTTCTGGAACAGATTGGACAGTATGTCGCTGGGAATGTTCCTTTTTATCGGAAAAGGAGAAGGAATCAGGATTATAAAGCATGAATACGGTCACTCGATTCAGTCTATGATACTGGGACCTTTTTATCTGATTGTTGTTGGAATCCCGTCGCTGCTGTGGTGTCATGTTCCGTTTCTGGCCGCAAGCTGGAAACGAGGCAAGGTGTCTTATTTTTCCAAATATCCTGAAAGCTGGGCGGACAGGTTGGGGTACGCAGATAAAGAAGAAGTGTAGGATATGTACGGTGAGCATATAGAAAACTACATAGAACAGCTGGACAAATCTTACAATACATGTATGTCATATCGGAGAGATCTGACACAGATGGATGAGTTTCTTCATGCAAATCCGGATAAGGATATCAGAGATTATGCATATCTTATTGCAGATACAAAAGCAACATCAACCGTATCAAGAGTGTATTCGTCGATTAACGGATTCTTCAGATATCTGATGAAAGCTGGGCTGGTTTCTGAAAATCCTATGGAAGGATTGTCAGCACCCAGAGTTATCAGTAATCCGAGGAGAGTATTGACTGAAGAAGAAAAACTTGCGCTCAGAGAAATGCCGAAGGGATACAGTGACAAAGCAGTCAGAGACCGTGCAATGATAGCGGTCATGCTGGATACGGGAATGAAGGTCAGCGGCATAATCAATCTGAAATTAGAAGATGCCAAAGACCTGCAGATTCCGCTGGGAACAAGAGTGGTCCTTGATGATTATATCTACGGGTCAAGAGATTCGTTACTGGCAGGAAAAGAATGTGACAGGCTGTTTGCAAACTGTGACGGAAAACCCATGAGCAGGCAGGGATTCTGGAAAGTAATAAAAAAGTATACAAAAGATGGCGGACTTTAAGATAGTATCAGAATATAAACCCACCGGGGATCAGCCCAGGGCAATAAAAGAACTGGTTGACGGTTTTAAATCCGGAAATCAGTTTGAGACTTTGCTCGGAGCAACCGGATCCGGCAAGACATTTACTATGGCAAATGTCATCGCACAGTTAGGGAAGCCGACTCTTGTCATAGCGCATAATAAAACACTGGCAGCACAGCTTTATTCTGAGCTCAAAGAGTTTTTTCCGGAAAATGCCGTAGAGTATTTTGTATCATATTATGATTACTATCAGCCTGAAGCATATGTGCCGTCAACTGATACATATATTGAGAAAGACTCAGCAATAAATGACGAAATAGATAAGCTCAGACACTCGGCTACAGCCATGCTGTCTGAACGTGATGATGTAATTATAGTAGCATCGGTTTCCTGCATTTACGGACTTGGTTCTCCGATAGATTACCGTGAACAGGTGGTGTCATTAAGACCCGGAATGATCCGGGACAGAGACGATGTGATACACAAGCTTATTGACATCCAGTACTCCAGAAATGACATGGATTTTCACAGAGGAACATTCAGGGTGCATGGAGACACTCTGGAGATATTCCCGGCCTACCTGAACAAGGAGGCGTTTCGTGTGGAATTCTTTGGTGATGAGATAGAAAAAATTACGGAAATCGACGTGCTTACAGGAAATCCTGTTGCGGAATTAGGACATGTAGCTATATTTCCGGCATCCCATTATGTAGTTGCTCCTGACCGGATGGCGGAAGCAACAAAGAACATACTCAGGGAATGTGATGAGAGAGTTGCATTTTTCAAGAGTGAGGAAAAATTCCTGGAGGCCCAGAGGATAGACGAACGTACTCATTACGATGTTGAAATGATGAGAGAGACCGGATTCTGCTCGGGAATAGAAAATTATTCAAGACATCTAACGGGTACGGCACCGGGGCAGCCGCCCTATACGCTGATTGATTATTTTCCGTCGGAGATGCTTTTCATTATCGATGAATCCCATATGACCATACCTCAGATCGGGGCAATGTATAACGGAGACAGAAACAGAAAGACGACGCTGGTGGATTACGGATTCAGACTTCCGTCAGCATTGGACAACAGGCCGCTGTGTTTTGAGGAATTTGAGAGCAAGATAGATCAGATGCTGTTTGTGTCGGCAACTCCTTCAAGATATGAAGCGGAGCATGAGATGCTCAGAGCGGAACAGATTATCAGACCTACGGGACTGCTGGATCCGGAGATAGAAGTAAGACCGGTCGCCGGACAGATAGATGATCTGATAAGTGAATGCAATAAAGAAAAACAAAAAGGGAATAAGGTACTTATCACGACGCTGACAAAGAAGATGGCTGAAGATCTTACCGATTATATGAAAGAAGTAGGCATAAGAGTCAGATATCTTCACAGCGATATTGATACGCTGGAAAGAAGTGAGATAATACGTGATATGAGACTCGATGTTTTTGATGTACTGGTAGGAATCAATCTGTTAAGAGAAGGTCTTGATATTCCGGAAATAGGACTTGTTGCAATACTTGATGCGGATAAAGAAGGATTCCTGAGATCGGAAACATCACTTATTCAGACAATAGGACGTGCAGCGAGAAATGCCGAAGGCCATGTGATAATGTATGCTGATAACATGACTGATTCAATGAAGGCAGCAATAGAAGAAACTGACAGAAGAAGGAGTATTCAGAAGCAATACAATGAAGAACACGGAATAACTCCGGAAACTATTAAAAAAGCTGTTAGAGATGTTATAGCTATATCAAAAGCAGCATCCAAGAGCTCCGGAACATGGCAGAAAGATCCGGAATCCATGGACGAGGATGAGCTTAAAAAACTTTCTAAAGAACTTGAACGTCGTATGAGGAAGGCAGCGGCTGAACTTGATTTTGAAACTGCAGCCGAACTCCGTGACCGCATGGTTGAAGTAAATAAGATGCTGCAGAAGTTAGAATAGAAACGGATAGTAATATCCGACGAGTAACCGTAGCGAAGCTGGATATCGCATCAGACTCCGACTCTGAAGGCCGCGGGTTCGAATCCCGCCGGTTACATTCGATGCAAATCACATCGGGAATGGGTATTGAATATGAAATATGAAAAAAACAGAAAAATAGCAGGAATTGACGAATACAAGATAATGAAGATTGCCAGGATACTCATTATCCCTCTTATTGTAATTATTCTTATCATAGTTATTATTCTGATCGACCGGAAGAATAAAACAGCAGAAACTCCTGCTGCAGAGACACAGATTGCATCTGAAGCTGTTTCGACAGAAGAATCGGAATCTGTAACCAGTAATTTTGATAAATACGGATTGCAGCAGAATGCAGTTCCTGAAGTAAACGAAATCGTAGCCAAGTATCAGCGTGCCAAAGTTACCGGAGATGCTGAACTTATGTATAAAGTGTTCGGAAAGGAACCGGATGAGGAGATGCAGGAGCTTCAGGAAAAACTGTCTGAAGAATCCAAAGTATATGAATCGTATGATCACACTATATGTTATACGGTTCCCGGATGCGAAGAAGATTCATATCTTGCCTTCATAGCAAGTGATCTGAAATTTGCAGGTATCGATACGGCAGCACCCATGCTGACATGGGCATATGTTTATAAGGGAAAAGACGGAAACTATTATATGAAGGAGCCTGATAAACTGAATGATCAGCAGAAAGAATTTCTTGCCGAGGTATCAGCATCTGAAGATGTCAAGCTTCTTGATAACGATATGAGAACAAGGCTGGCGCAGGCAGTTATTAATGATGCGCAGCTGGCAAAGCTGTATCAGCTGTGGTCCGATACAGGAAATGCGGAAGCAGCACCGATTGAGACTGATCCTGATACAATACATCTTGAAATTGAGGAAACTTCCGGAAACAGTGATGAAACTGCAGAGGAAATGGAAGTACTTATAGGAGACTGATTGACAAAATGAATCTGCATGACTTTAATTATTATCTTCCGCAGGAGCTTATAGCGCAGGATCCCCTTGAAGACAGATCTTCCTCAAGACTCATGGTACTGGACAGGAATACCGGAGAGGTGGAACACAGACATTTCACGGATATTAAAGAGTATCTTCATCCCGGGGATTGTATGGTTATTAATGATACAAGGGTTATTCCTGCAAGACTTATCGGACATCGCCCGGGAAAAGAGGAAGAGGTGGAGATTCTTCTTCTCAGAAGAATCGAGGCTGATCTCTGGGAGACATTGGTTCGTCCCGGTAAAAAATGTAAAATCGGAACGCAGATTGAATTCGGAAACGGGATACTGTCAGCGACTATCGAGGATGTTGTAGAAGAAGGAAACAGACTCGTAAGATTCAGATTTGAAGGGATATGGGAGGAAGTGCTTGACGAACTGGGACAGATGCCGCTTCCTCCGTATATTACACACAGACTGAAAGACAAGGCCAGATATAATACCGTTTACGCTGAGCACGACGGAAGTGCGGCTGCTCCGACCGCAGGGCTGCATTTTACAAAAGAGCTCCTTAAAGAGATAGAGGCAATGGGAGTTGACATAGTTCATGTTACTCTTCATGTCGGACTGGGAACTTTCAGACCTGTGAAAGAAGAGAATATTCTGAATCATCATATGCATTCGGAGTATTATGTTGTTACGGATGATGCTGCGGACAGAATAAATGCAGCAAAGGCACGCGGCGGGAAAATAATATGTGTGGGTACGACCAGCTGCAGGACGGTTGAAAGTGCTTCGTCCGAAGACGGTATAGTACACGCACAGAGCGGATGGACGGAGATTTTTATCTATCCCGGATATAAGTTCAAAGTTTTAGATGAATTGATTACAAACTTCCATCTTCCCGAATCCACATTGATCATGCTGGTCAGTGCACTGGCAGGAAGAGAAAATATACTGGCAGCATATGATAAAGCAGTTACCGAAAAATACAGATTCTTTTCATTCGGTGATGCGATGTTTATAAAGGAGTAGAACGATGGCACTTGATAGAGCAAAGGAACATCTGGCAAAATGCGGACTTGAAGATCGAATTCAGCTTTTTGATGTAAGCACGGCAACCTGTGAACTGGCAGCGAAAGCACTCGGGACAATACCGGCACAGATTGCAAAGACGATGAGCTTCTGGGTTGGAGACGATCCGATTCTGATACTTGCTACAGGCGATGTTAAAATCGATAATCATAAATTTAAAGAGAAATTCCATACAAAAGCAAAGATGATTCCGTTTGAGGAAGTCGAGCAGGCTATCGGACATGGTGTAGGAGGCGTTTGCCCGTTTGGTGTAAATGACAATGTTAAGGTATACCTTGATGAATCTTTGAAGAGATTTGACATCGTTTATCCTGCTGCGGGAACAGACAACTCAGCTGTCAGGCTGACTATCCCGGATCTGGAGCGTTCAAGCAATTACATTGAGTGGATAGATGTAACAAAGCTTCCGGAATAAGCGTATTATCCGGTTTTTGTTGTTTACGGAGCTATATATTTATGATATTATTTTAACTTGAGTTGTTTTGTAGTTTGGGAGGAACGGTTATGATAAACACAGAGAGTGTTGTATTCATCATTTACCTGATATTTATGCTTGGTATTGGTGTGTACTTCTTTGTTAAATCCAAAGGCGCCGGAGAGAAGGATTATTTCCTCGGCGGAAGACAGATGGGTGCATGGGTTTCAGCCCTGAGTGCGGGTGCATCGGATATGAGTGCGTGGGTACTCATGGGACTTCCGGCTTCAGTGTACGCGACAGGTCTTGGAAATGCATGGGTTGCAATAGGACTTGCACTGGGATATGCTATCGCGTGGCTCTGTGAGGCAGGAAGACTTCGCAGATTTACCATTGTAGCAGGCGACTCAATAACAGTGCCTCAGTATCTTACCAATAGATTCTTAAGTTCCAGCAAGGCACTTCAGGTAATCTGTGCAGCTATCTTCCTGGTAGCTTATACGATTTACGCAGCATCCAGTATGAAAGCATGCGGAACACTTTTCAATACGGTTATCGGAATTGATCCGAAGGTGGCTATGTATATTGCGGCAGCAATCATTGTTGCGTATACATTCCTCGGAGGTTTTTCGGCAGTATGCTGGACAGATTTCTTCCAGGGTATGCTTATGCTGGCAGCACTCCTTGTTGCTCCTATTTTTGCTCTCGGAGTTATTAATGCAGGAGGCGGTGCTGTTGACGGATTCAGCAATCTTCCGGAGAATTACTGGAACATGTTTGCAGACTGGAAACAGGTAGTATCGGGACTTGCGTGGGGACTCGGATACTTCGGAATGCCGCATATCATTGTAAGATTCATGTCACTTAAGTCAGATAAAGAACTTAAGAAGAGTGCAAAGATAGGTATCACATGGAATGTTATCATTGTTGCTTTCTCTGTTGCATCGGGATGTATCGGACACCTTCTTTTAGGAGAGATATCAGACAGTTCAACAGTATTTATTCAGATGGTAAGGATGATATTCCCGGCATTGATTTCCGGTATACTTCTTTCGGCAATACTTGCGGCATCAATGTCAACTGCTGATTCACAGCTGCTCTCATCGGCATCGGCTTTTGCAAGTGACGTATATAAGCCGATAATACGTAAGGGCAAGGCAAGTGACAGGGAAATGCTCTGGGCAGGAAGATTTGTAGTTCTTGCTATCTCTATTGTTGCAGTTATTATTGCATCGAATCCGAACAGCGGAACCATCATGGGACTTGTAGAAAATGCATGGGGACTCTTCGGAGCAGCATTCAGCCCGGTAATCCTTTTAAGTCTTTTCTGGAGAAAGCTGAATTTCAAGGGTGCACTTGCAGGTATCATTGCGGGAGCGATTGTAGATGCACTTTGGCTTGCATTCCTTAGTTCTACGGGAATATATGAGATTATTCCGGGATTCATAGCAGGATTGCTGGCAGCAATTATTGTTACCAATGCAACAGGCGGAGCATCAAAGAATGTTCAGGAACTGTTTGATAAGGCGGTTAACAGCAAAGAATAATCAGGAAGTTTCAGAACAGATATAAAAACACCCGGTTCAAAGACGATTCGCATGAGCGTGTCCGAGAACCGGGTGTTTGTTATTCTTATTAATCTCAAACCGGAAGATCAGCGGATTCTCTCCGGAAAACCGACTTTCTTCTGAACTTTTCTCAGGGTCTTGTTTGCAAAGCAGGAGGCCTGCTCAGCATTTTCCTTGATTATCTGATCTACGAAATCTTTGTTTTTCTCAAGCTCGTGGAAACGTTCCTGAAGAGGGATAAGTTCCGCTGCAACTGCTTCTCCGACAGCAACCTTGAAATCACCGTAGCCTTTGCCGTCAAATTCTTTTTCAACATCTTCTGTAGGAATACTTTTACATGCACAATAAATATCAATCAGGTTTTTGATACCCGGCTGGTCGTCACTGTATCTTATGCACGCCTCGCTGTCTGTTACGGCACGTTTGAACTTACGGATGATGGTATCTTTGTCATCCATAAGATAGATGGAACCGTTCGGATTCTCATCGGATTTGCTCATCTTCTTTGACGGATCCTGAAGGCTCATTATCTTGCGTCCGGCTTTTCCGAGATATATCTCAGGAATGGTAAATACATCACCGTAGATTGAATTGAATCTTTCGGCAATATCTCTTGTCAGTTCAAGGTGCTGCTTCTGGTCAACGCCTACCGGAACAACATCTGCCTGATACAGCAGGATATCTGCGGCCATAAGTACCGGATATGTGAAAAGACCGGCATTGATGTTGTCTGCGTGTTTTGCTGCTTTGTCTTTGAACTGTGTCATACGCTGGAGTTCACCCATATATGTGAAACAATTCAATATCCATGCCAGCTCGGCATGTGCCGAAACATGGCTCTGATAGTATATACAGTTCTTTTCCGGATCAAGACCTGCTGCGATGTAAAGCATGAGTAATGCTCTGGATCTTTTACGTAATTCTGCAGGATCCTGGCGTACGGTTATGGAGTGTTCGTCAACAACGCAGAAAAATGTTTTGTATTCATCGCTGATGTTGACCCAGTTTTTCAAAGCGCCAAGGTAATTTCCAAGTGTAAGGTTTCCGGTGGCCTGCATACCACTGAAAAGGACTTTCTGATCACCAAACATATAGTACCTCTTTCATTGCTTATTCTGTCCATTAGTTTATCATATTTCACAGTTCATGTGGTATAATTTTTTTATGGAAGAAATTCGTATAAACAAGTATTTAAGCAGTATAGGTTATTGTTCGAGAAGAGAGGCTGACAGACTGGTAGAAGCCGGACGGGTTCTGATCGACGGGCAGTCTGCATCCATGGGAAGCAGATTAACCGGTGGTGAGAGTATAGTCGTTGACGGTAAAAAAGTCGGTGAAACAGAGGATATACGAAAAGTAAAACGTGTTTTGCTGGCAGTAAATAAACCCAGGGGAGTGGTATGCACCACATCAGATAACGACAGGGCAATGACTATAGTTGACATGGTCAATTATCCGGAAAGGGTTTATCCGATAGGACGGCTTGATAAAGAATCCGAGGGCCTTATTCTGATGACGAATGACGGTAATCTTGTGAATTCCATATTGAAAGCATCAGGTTATCATGAAAAAGAATATGAGGTTGAAGTGGATAAACCGCTTACCGAAGCCACACTGCGGAAAATGCGATCGGGAATGTATCTGAAAGATCTGGATAAATCCACCAGACCATGTGAGATAACAAGAACGGGAGTAAGAACATTCAACATCATTCTTACGCAGGGTTTGAACCGCCAGATAAGAAGAATGTGTGAAGAATGCGGATACGAAGTCATAAAGCTTAAAAGAATCAGAATCATGGGAATACGTCTTGGTTCATTGAAAGAGGGAAAATGGAAAAAGATAGATCCAGAATGGTTGAACTGAATGAATTGCTGAAGAAGGCCTCCAGGGCATATTATCAGCAGAGCAGGGAAATAATGAGTAATTATGACTATGATGCTCTGTATGATGAACTTGTTGATCTCGAAAAAAAGACAGGAATAATACTGTCTGATTCAGTAACACAGAATGTCGGTTACGAAGTGCTTTCTCAACTTGAAAAAGTCGAGCACGATAAGCCGATGCTTTCCCTGGACAAAACAAAGTCAGTCGAGGCACTTCAGGAATGGATGGGTAATCAGTCGGCCATTCTATCATGGAAACTTGACGGACTCACGATTGTTCTCACATATGAAGGCGGAGAACTGAAGCAGGCAGTGACCAGAGGGAATGGTTTTATCGGAGAGGATGTTACAAATAATGTCCGCAGATTTAAAAACATACCGTTAAGGATTCCATATACCGGTAAGCTGGTCATAAGAGGTGAGGCCGTAATAAAGTATTCTGATTTTGAGAAATTCAGCGGAGAGTATAAAAATCCGAGGAATCTGTGTTCGGGATCTGTCAGACAGCTTGATCCGTCTGTTACTGAAAACAGAAATGTTAATCTGTTTGTTTTCAGCCTCGTGAGTGCGGATGTTGATTTTAAGAATTCAAACACTAAAAAGTTTGAATGGCTGAAAAATCAGGGATTTGAAGTTGTTGAATATGTTATTGCAGACAGAAATACATTGCCTGATAAAGTTGCGGAATTTGCAAAGAAGATTGAGACATATGATGTCCCTTCTGACGGATTGGTACTTCTTCTTGAAGATATTGCATACGGAGAGTCACTGGGGACTACCGCAAAATTCCCGCGGAATGCGATTGCGTTTAAGTGGAAGGATGAGACAGCGGAGACGACTCTGAAGTATGTTGAATGGTCTCCGTCAAGAACAGGGCTTATAAATCCCGTGGCTGTATTTGAACCGGTAGAAATAGAAGGAACTACGGTTTCCAGAGCGAGCCTTCATAATATCAGCATCATGGAAGGGCTTGAAATCGGATCCGGTGATACAATTACTGTTTACAAGGCAAATATGATCATACCGCAGATTGCGGAAAACATGACCAGAAGCGGTGTCAGAGATATACCTGAGGTGTGCCCTGTGTGCGGATACCCGACAGAGATAAAATCCGAAAACGATGTTAAAACACTGTATTGCATTAATCCGGGCTGTCCGGTAAAAAGAATAAAGTCTTTTGCACTTCTGGCTTCAAGAGATGCAATGAACATTGACGGTCTGAGTGAGATGACACTCGAAAAGCTGATTGCGGCCGGGTTTATCAGGAAACCGGCGGACATCTTCAGACTTGAAAGATACAGAAAGGAAATTGCCGGACTTGAAGGATTCGGAGAAAAATCGGCAGATAATCTGATTAAAGCAGCAGATGCCGCATCCGAGACAACACTCCCGAGACTTATATATTCCCTTGGTATTCCGGGAATAGGGGTGGCAAATGCAAAAATGATAAGCAAGTATTTCAACGGTGATTTCGACAGAATCCGACAGGCTTCCGTTGAAGAACTTTGCGGAATAGAAGGTATAGGAGATGTGCTTGCCGGTTCAATATATGAATTTTTCAATGACAGGAATAACAATGAAAATATCGATGAATTGCTTCAATCGGTAAAAATCATTCAGACAGGTGCCGAATCGGAAACAGTTCAGAACATGGAAGGATTGACTTTTGTCATTACCGGAAGTCTGACAGGATTCGGGAACAGAAAGGAACTTCAGCAGCTTATTGAGGATCATGGAGGAAAAACAGCATCGGCTGTCAGCGGATCAACGGATTATCTGATAAATAATGATACAGCGTCTTCTTCCTCAAAGAATAAGAAAGCAAAAGAACTTGGAATACCTGTTATTTCCGAAAAGGAGTTTATGGAGCACTTTGTATTTTAAAAAATGCACAAATTCAGCAGCTTTACATTGACTAAAATTTGTCAATTTGTTATACTCTAGGCAGTGAAATAATTTTTTGGAGGCATATTATGCACAATGGTACAGTAAAGTGGTTCAACGCAACTAAGGGTTACGGCTTCATTACAGATGATGCTGATCAGAGCGAGATATTTGTTCATTTCTCAGGCATCAATTCTGACGGCTACAAGACTCTCGAGGATGGACAGAAGGTTACATTCGAGACAGCTGAAGGAAACAGAGGCGTACAGGCAGTTAACGTTACCGTAGTTGCTTAATGGTATAAGAGATTGGCAACGAATAAAAAGGCGGAGAATATCCGCCTTTTTATTGTCCATCTGACAGGAAACGTTGATAAGAAGATAATAATGCTTTAGAATTATTTTAGCGTATGGAGGAGGCGGAATGAAAGAAGGTGCAAAATGAAAACTAAGAAGCCTATTATTGCGATAATGTATGATTTTGATAAAACATTATGCACAAAGGATATGCAGGAATATACTTTTATTCCGAGCCTGGATGAATCTGCAGAGAGCTTCTGGACGAAGACAGATGATATAGCAAGGGAAGAAAAGATGGATCCGGTTCTGACATATATGTATCTTATGCTGAGGATGTCGAAGGATAAACACAAACCGATAACCAGAGATGTTTTTAAAAAAGCAGGCAAAGATATAAAATTATTTGCCGGAGTTGAAAACTGGTTTGCCAGAATTAATAAGTTCGGAGAAGAACAAGGGGCAGTCATTGAACATTATATTATTTCTTCAGGACTTAGAGAAATCATAGAGGGAAGTTCGATAGCAGACAGATTCAAAGAAATTTATGCCTGTGAATTTCATTATGATGAAAACGGTGCGGCAGACTGGCCGAAGATGGGAGTAAATTATACCAACAAGACTCAGTATCTTCTCAGAATAAATAAAGGGATGCTGAATCTGGGGGA
>JAGHSD010000076.1 GCA_018066045.1 Candidatus Darwinimomas equi
TTTTGATACACCGATACTGAATTTTTCTGCAGAGAGCGGTGCAGAACCAAACATAGAGATTCTTTCGGTAAATGATCAGGCAAGAAACCTGATTCCTCTTGACATGGAAGAAATATCGTCTGCCGGACTGGAATCCTGGATTCGCCATCGTTCGATACCGAAAAATCGTGCATATGTCGATAAAATTCTGACATCCATGGGGCTTAGCGTTAATCGTCCCATGGATATACTTCGTGTATCAAAGGAATTGAGTCTTAATGACTGTTATTGGGTAACAGAGGAGAATTTCCCCGGTAGCTTTGAATCATACAATCTGTACGAAAACCGGTTTAATCGTATTCTGGGGCAGATTGCTTTTACCGGTTATGGCAGCAGCAATGCAACCAGATTGACATCCAGTCCGGAACTTACAACAAACGGTATGCTTCCCAAATGCTGGAGAAGGATAAATAAAAAAATAATACTGTATAAAGGCGGAACGACAGGTGCTTCAAATACCGGAAACGAACCCTACTCAGAGTTTTATGCTACTCAAATCGGACAAATAATGGAATTAAATGTTGTGCCATATTCACTTGCAAAGTGGAAAGAAACACTTTGCTCTACATGTGAACTTTTTACAAGCAAGGAGATTTCATTTGTGCCTGTTGGAAGAATAGTTCGTACAGGGGGTATGAAGGCTGTAAGGCAGTATTATCGTTCCTTGGGAGAGGAATATGAGAAGGCATTAAATGAAATGTTTGTGTTTGATGCTTTGGTTTTTAATACAGACAGACATTTCGGAAACTTCGGATTTCTTGTTGATAGTCATACGAATCAGATAATTGCACCGGCGCCGCTGTTTGATCATGGAAACAGTCTGTTGAATTTTGCAGGAAAAGATGAAATACAAGATAAGGAAAGCATATTAAAATACGCTAAAGCGCAGCTACCGTGCGTTTATGATGATTACGTAGCTGAAGCGAAAGCTGTACTGACTCATGAACAAAGAAATTCACTGCGAAAGCTGTTGAATTTCCGGTTTAAACGCCATAGCCGTTATAACCTTGATCCAAAACGTTTGAAACTTTTAGAATATGTTGTGCAGCAGAGAGCTGCCGAATTACTGGGAGAATAATCGACTTTTGGTAACATAGGGCTGTCGAACTAGTCGGCGGCTTTTTTTTGGTATTAAAGCGGACGGATGTTTTGATGACCAGAATCAAAAACTGTACCGAATTGAGCATAACTATATGCTATAATATAATCACTTATTTGGGGAATAAATATGAGTAATCAGCAGGCATGGGATTATGCTATAGGGTTGATTAAAGCTGATGGTCTTGAACTGACAGAAGATAAGAGCATTTATTTCACAATATATTCATGCTAAAGCCAGTGACGGACAACTCCTCTACAAAATTGATGAGGACGGTAAGCTAATAGGTTATTATGAAAAGCATGAATACAGGAACCGTGAGACTATGAAGTTATCCGATTTTGAAAGCAAGAAGTAAAAGAGTAAATGAAATGAAGAGTTTAAACAAAAAAAGAGTACTATTTATATGTTCTATCGTTGTAGCCGTATTTTTTGTTTTGCTGATACTTGGTAGGCCGTTTTTGTTTCCTGTGCCGCCTCGCGTTTCATTTAATTCGCCAACCGGAGTCTGCTTTGGCAGTGATACTTCAATTGTTGCGGATCAGGCAGGAGAAAGACTGCTTCTTCTGGATAACGAAAAGAAACTGCAGAAAATCATACAACTTGGCGATGCCGAGGAGATTAACAGAGCCCAGGTTTTGGCTGATGATGGAGAACATTTCTATATAGCAGGATACAAATTCATCAAAGATACAGACAAAGTTTCCTCAGCCCGTATAATACGTATGGATCACGATGGCAGGAATCCTGCAGTTGTATTAGAGTATGCCAATGAACCGGATAACGAAACGAATCTGGTTCTGGACATAAGCGCTGATGAAGGCTCCTTATATATCGTGAGAGATGATCTGGCGGAAGGAACCGTAATCGTTACCAGATACAATACGAATAACGGAAGCGCTGAAGACATTATTACTACAAGTATACCCGCAGATTATACGGGAAAGTATGACCCGAAGACAGGCACTCTTTATGTAAACGATTATTACGGACGTATGTTTAAAATCAGTGCCGGTAATCCGGAGCCCGAGCAGATTTTAGAAGATTATATCGTGGAAAATTATATTCCGTCGAAGGATGGCGGACTTTTCTGGATCGAGTCAGGAAGCGGCAATCTGTATAAAAACGAGACGCTTCTGCTTGAGGAAACCGGCGCTTATTACGTTTTAGCCCCATATTACGACGGGGTTGCATATGACAGTATTGACGACAGCAGACTAAGCATGTCGGATCCTGATACGGGAGCTGTTACCCATATGTATGGTGCCGGATTTTCAGCATCATATCTGTTACTTTCCATCGTGTGCTCAATCTCCATAGTCTATCTTGCCGTGTTGCTGATCATTTTGCTGGTCAGGGCAATCCGCAGCATGTGTCTTGCGGGAAACTATGTGCAGCTCAAGAGGACCGGAATCGTGGTGGTTCTGATTGCGTCTGCGGTTATTATTGCACTATTATACACGAATAAGATTATAGAGATAGAGACACAGCATCTGACGGAGGATATCAGTTTATACAGCCATTATTTTGCTGAAAGCATGGATGAACAGCTTTTAGAGGATGCGGTATATACCCCTGAAATCGGAAAAGACCCGGAGGCATGGGAGAATTATTTTGAGGCCTGTGGCAGACTGGAAGATAAATACGGCTTCTTCAGGGAAAGACTTGATGATAACAGGAAAAACGGATATCTGTCATTTTATAAAAAGATGGGAGATAAGTTGGTACTTGTATTTGAATCGGAAGCAGTTACGCATATAGGATATCAGTACAGTTATTCTTACTTTGAGCCGATGATTCAAAGCGGTGAGGTCGTAAGATTTACGAAGCCCGGATACAACAAATACCATGCCATGGCTCCGATTACAGATGAAGACGGTAGAGTCATCGGAGCGGCAGAGTATGGTCAGGACTATCGACTGACCAGCGAAAGTCTGAGAGCGACATGTATTGATATGCTCGTCAAATTGCTCTCTGTATTTGCAACGATATACATTATTCTGATTGAACTGATTGAATTTTTTAAGAACAGAAACAAGAGGAAAATGCTGTTGGATAAAGGAGAACATCCTCATCCGGAAACAGCAATGATCAGAAACGCCATGTTCCTTTTTGCCACCATGGAATTTATGGACAGTATCGTCGTGGTATTTGTGGCAAAGAACCTTCTCAGATCAAGCGGCATGCAGGAAACAGCTTTCCGGCTGGCACTGCCGGCGCTGATGGCAGGAATCGGAACCGTGGCAGCCTGCTTTATCTACAATCTGATAGCGGGCCGGTTCCGGGTTAGGCGTATTTGCCTTGTTTCCGGAATTTCGCTGCTCGTTGTTAGAGTAGGGCTGTTTGCTGCGGTATTATCAGGAAGCTATGCCTTCTTCTGTATGATGAAGCTTCTGGCGGATCTTTCTTCGCCATTCTTATACTGCATCATTTATACCATGCGTGTCAAAGCAGTTGATGAAAAAGAACGTTACAACTGCTTCAAGCAGTGTTCACTCGGAAGAATCAGCGGTATCATGCTTGGTACGCTGATATCCGGTTTCTTCGTTCAGGATATCAGCCAGTCAGTAGTTATGTATGCGGCCAGTGCAGTTCTTGTGATTCCGCTTGTTCTGCTGGTTTATCGTATACTGCCTGCTAATACAATATACGTCTCACAGCCGGGCGGACAGAAACAGTCTGCTTCAGGAAATTTCTTTAGATTTATCACGGATAAGTCCATTATCATTTATTTCCTGTTTGCAATCGTTCCGGCGTATCTGATTATGGGTTACCAGGGATATCTGTTCCCGCTGTATTCAGATGCCGCCCAGATGCCTGCTATGTATGTCACGACGGCATTCGTCATGTCACGGGCGCTGTTGTACATGCTGTCGGATTCCATTGAAAACATGCTTAAAAGGATTGATCACTGGAAGACGGTTATATTCGGAATTGCACTTATCGGAATCGCATTCCTGGAGTTTGCCGTCAATCCGGGTTTGGCCTGGGCGATGATCATGCTGGCTGTTACCGGTACTGCGGAAACCGTAGTCATGCCGGCTGCGGATGTTCTGTGGACCAGACAGGCCAAGTCGAGAGGCATACCGCTGGAATCCATATCACCGGGAGTGACAGTCACGCAGGAAATCATCTGCGCACTAAAGGAAACCATGATATCTGTGTTCCTCCTGCTGGGCAACAGCTATGCATGCGTTGCATTGGGAGTATTCTGTCTGATTTCCATTACAATATTCACGCTCTGCACACGGAAGAGTCCCATGGTTCAAAGTGTTTAGACTGCAATTAATATATTCATATTGCGGATGGTGCTGTCGGTTATTCTGTCATTGACGGAATAGGCATGTTTTTCAAGATCTCCGCATATTGCGTCCGTCAGCTCTCTGTCCTGAAGGAGGGTAATGA
>JAGHSD010000083.1 GCA_018066045.1 Candidatus Darwinimomas equi
TTCCTGAACTGTTACATTATATGTATTTCCGTTAACTGTAATTGTATAATTCTTCATTTCATTACCCTCTCTTATAAGATTTAACTACTATGCCATTGCCGAGTGACGGCTGCTTCTCGATGCTGCATCCCATGTCCTCTTCGTATGCTGCAATAGCTGCCGAAATAACTGCCTTGAGTTCATCATCCGATGCCGGTGCCGGTGAAACCGTTACCGCCGGTGCTGCTGCCGGAGCCTTTGATTCAGCCTTAACTTCTGTCTTTGCATCTCCTGCTGCTTTTGCCGCTTTCTTCTTTTCAATATTCTCTTCAGCCTTGTGAACATACTTGAAAAGACTGATGACCCATGCAAGGAATATAAGAACCACAAATACAGTTCCCATACCTATTACCAGGTTGATTCCTGCCTGCTGAAGCTTCTCACCCATAGTGTAAACAGGATTGAATGTCAGCTGTGTAATATAGGAAATACCGTTTCCGGTATCTTTCAGGAATCTCCCGCCAACACCAAGTACAAATTCGCAGTCACGATTTTCGAAGTGAAGCGGTATCGTCATCGTGTAACTTCCGTCTGAATTCAGCTTAGTGCTTCCTGCCTCAAAATCTACGAAATCACCAAGTTCATCCTTGGATGACTTCCACGAGTTAAATCCGTTTGCAAGCGGAACATTCTGCTCGTACTCATACTGTTCGATACAGGCGTCGATGGTCTCATCGTCCAGTGAAATAATCTGATAAGCAAACTGAACTGCTGTCATCTCCAGGTTAAGCTGTTCCTGGTCAGTAAGTCCTGTTGCCTGATCCCTGCCGCATGCGGCAAGCGCGAGTACGACTAAAGTCAGAATGCATGCAAGCAAAACTCTCTTAAACTTTTTCATGCATCTCACCTCTTAATTCTTAAACTGTTCCGTGCTTTTTGGGAAGCAATTCAACATCTTTGCTGTAAAGCATTTCAAATGCTGCGGCAACCCGCTGCCTGGTCTCTGCCGGATTGATAATATCATCAACATATCCGCGGCGTGCATTGTACTCTGCTGCATTGACATCCTTATCTACCGCATCTGAGATTCCGTCAAGAAGTGCCTTATCCATAAGACCCATCTTTGCACCTGTCCATGCATAAACGATGTCTGCGCCGACAGCTTTGGAATTCATTACGACACCTGCCGTTCCGTATGCGTCACCGACTACAACAGTAACCTTCGGAACCGAAGCGTTTGCAAATGTATATGTAAGCTTTGCAAGTCCGCGTGAAAGCATCTTCTCGTTATTCTCATTTCTCTTGAATCCATCAATATCAACCAGTGTAAGAAGCGGGATATTGAATGCATCACAGAAGTTAACGAAATGAATAGCCTTCCTGCAGCCGCCGAAGCAGATAACCTTTTCCGGTGAGTTGTTTGCAACAACACCTACCGTGTTTCCGTTGAGCTTGATGAAACCTGTTGTAATACAGGTTGAATTTGCAGCCTTAACTTCAAGATACTTTCCGTTATCTGCTATCTGCTGAATCATCTCAACTTTGCATTTAAGTGAATCGATCCCTGCAACTGCTCTGTTCAGATCGTCACTGCACTCAAAGAATGAAAAATCATCAACATTGCTGTGAGGAATCATAGCAACTAATTCTCTGATACCTGCATAAACCTCGTCTGCCGAACCTGTAAAATCTGCTACGCCTGTCTTCTCAGACTGGAATTTTGCAGCTGCGGTATCACATTTTCCTTCAAAGTTTCCTTCAACCGCGTTCGGGCTGTTCAGGAACAGCTTTCCGTCATTCTCCATGAATACGAAATCGCTCATTGCAGCAGCAACTGCCATTCCGCCTCCGCATGTTCCGAATACAGCTGTGATCTGAGGAATTATTCCGCTTGCCTTTGCCTGATGTGCGAACATACGGCCAAAGCTGAAAAGTGAATCATTTCCCTCGTTGAGTCTTACGCCTGCACAGTCAACGATTGCGATAACCGGAGCTTTCATCTTGAGAGCAAGATCATAAAGCCTGCTTATCTTTCTGGCATGCATCTCACCGATGGAACCGCCCAGATAGGATGGATCCTGTGCATAAACATAAACCAGTGCTCCGTCAACAGTACCGTAACCCGTTACGACACCATCACCGTTTACCTCACCTGCAGCACTGTACTTTGCTGCAACATGAGCACCGATTTCGACAAAGCTGCCTGCATCCAGAAGCGAATTGATTCTGCCGTAAGCAGTCGTCAGTGAACTAGTCATTTCTGTTTCCTCCATTCTTTATATCTTTAAATGCATTATGTATTTTATGATGCGATCCGGCATATGCCGAAAAAATCGCCAATTTGGTTTCATTCTAACATAATAATGTTAAAAAAGATATAGCCATATCGGCTATATCTTCATATTTTTATGGTTTTTCTGTCAGAATCCGCCTGAGTTACAGCTTTGCGTCTATACTTCCCCGCAGCGCAGCCTCATAATCCAGTACGGCCTGCTCATAATTGTCAACCGCGGTCGTATATGCAGCCTCTTTCTGAACCGCCTCTATCAGGGTTCCCAGATACTGTGTTTTTGAAGTAAGTCCCTGTTTATACATCGTCTCTGCCTGCTTTTTTGAAAGACGTCCTGCCTCGCGGCCCGCGCATGCTGCTTCATAACCCAGACGTGCCGCCTCAACATTTGCATACACGGTTTTCAGATTAGCTCTGGCGTAGGCCTTCATCTCTTCCTCTTTTCCGAAATATGCATCAAGACCCGCACTGGTATGACTGCGTTTTGCGGAATGAAGGGACTTTATATCGGCATTGGAGTTGGCCGCCTTGTCTGCATCCGCATCCGGATTCATAACATCAACACGGGCCTGATCCGGAACCGGAATATCACCGATCTTAACCTGTGCTCCCGCCGGCCATCCGCAAAGAGTGATCAGCTGATTATAAAGCTGCTGCTCAGTAATCTTAAGCTTGGCATAATTGGACTTTGCGGAAACCAGATCAGCCTGGGCTTTCAGCACATCCGTAGCTGTGGCCTGTCCCACTTCCTGAAGCTCTCTGTATGTATTGAAGCTCTCCTGATACATGTCCACAAGCTGCTTCAGCATATTCAGATTGGCTTCTACAGTCTTATATCCTGCCATCAGCGTCTGAACGCCGTAAACCACGGAATCCTCTGCCTGATAAAGCGGTCTCGTGGAAGCGCTTTTCTTCTGCATGTTCAGGTAATTCTGATTGAACTGATGAGCCGTAGCCGCTGCCGCCTCTGCAAGCTGTTTCATAGGCTCCAGCTGCGCTATTGCCGCTTTCTTCTGTTCGTCGGGAATAGGCCGTATCTCTATCTGTGCCACGCTGTCCTTATACATGTCATTCGTCTTATCGCGTGCATCAAGCAGCAGATTTACTGATGCCTTGATATCCCGGGCATTGTCATCCATCTGATTCCATGCAGTATCCATATCCGGATTAAACAGGTGTATCAGATCCCGTATTTCTTCATATTCAAGTATGTTATCGTTAAGCTGCGCCCACCGCTGCTCTGTGTAACCGTTCAGTTCCGCAGGTGTCATCTTCTGCTCTGACGGTTCCTTCGGAGCCCTGATGGCAGCCAACGATGTTATGGGGTTCAGCAGCAGGACCGCTGCCGTAACCGCCGCAATCACTCTCTTCATAACTTATGCACCTGCCAGTCCGTTAACCGCACTCTGATAATTCATAACCGCTTCCAGCATGGCATTCTCTGCCTGCTGAACAGCTATCTCCGTAATCCTGCTTGTGATTTCCTGTGCCTTTAGGTCAAAATCCCTGGCGCTTCCCGACTCGTGCTTCTTCTTCATCTGCTCAAGAGTCTGCTGCTGAACCGAATTCGCCAGTTTCGCGTACTCGTATGCATCGCGGGCCGCCGTGGCATTCAGGTATGCAGTCTGAAGCGAAAGCGCTATATTCTGTTTGTTTCCTGCAACAGCAGTAGTCAATGTCTCTTTAGTTGATTCCGCTCTGGCATTTGACAGCTTCCTCTCATTGATCCTGAGAGTATAGTTATTATCCAGCGCTGCCTGCAGATCCATGGTGGGATTCAGAGAATCTATCACTGCCTGATCCTGTTTCGGAAGTGACCCGAATTCAGGTTCCTCATCATACTTCCATCCGCATGCCACCTGCAGTTTTTTCTTTACAGTCTCAACAGCCGCAGCGGCCTGTGTATGAGTCTTCTGTGCATTCAGCAGTTCCTCTGTTGCCTTAAGCACATCAACCTGTGTTGCCTGTCCGGTATCCGCCTGTGTCTTTTTTATTTCCAGCTGAGTCTGCAGAAGCTCCACATTCAGCCGTGCGCGCTCTGCCTCCAGCTGATTATTGTAATATGCAATAAAATCCGACTTGGCCTTCTGCGCCAGTGTCTTTTCCTGCTGCTCATATCCCAGCCTGTTAACTTCATAATCCTCCAGAGAACTGTCCGCCATCGCCTGAAGCTGGCGCGCTGTCGAAGAATTCACGGCCGCCGTCATGGCACTCATGGCATATGTCGGACTGGTCTCATCCAGATCCACTCCGCCATCCAGCTCTGCCGCCAGATCAGCATACTTCTCACTGACCTCCGTATTGGTCGTTCCGTAATTCTTCCTGAATTCACGCAGGTCCAGCGCATTGCTCTTCACTGTAGGATTATACTCTTTGATCAAAGCATCAATCTCACCGTACTCTAAAACATTATCGCGTAATCCTGTCCATTCTTCCTGGCTTCTTCCGAATTCCGGAGTTCCGGCAAATGCCGGCATGACCGCAAGGATACAGCATGAAAGTGTCAGTACCGCACATATGATTCTCTTCATCATACAGCCACCTCCGTTTTAATCTGTTTTCTCTTATCAAATATCTGATATACAGTAGGCAGAAGAAGAAGCGTCAGAAGCGTTGATGCCAGAAGTCCGCCTATATTAACAAGAGCAAGACCCTGAAGCATCTCTCCCGAGTTTCCGTATGCCAGTGCCATCGGAATCATCGCAAGAACGGTAGTAAGCGTCGTCATCAGCATAGGTCTGATACGGGTTGCACCGGCCTCGACAAGTGCCTCTGTCAAAGGCATCTCCAGTCTGTACTGGTTCACGGTATCAACATAAAGGATACCGTTATTAACTACGGTTCCGACCATCATCAGAAGTCCGAGCATGGAAACCATATTCAGTGCACTGTTGCAGAAGAACAGGAATCCGAATGCACCGATAAGTGAGAACGGAATCGTAAACATAACCATCAGCGAAAGTCTCGGTGACTCAAACTGCATTGCCATAACTATGAATACCAGGAAGATGGCCGTGAGAATAGCTCTTGCAAGTCCACCCAGCTCTTCGCCTATCATTTCATCATGAACATTGGTCTTCATCTTTACGCCGTTCGGCATGTCATAATCCTCTACGAACTTGTTCGCAAGCGACTGTGCCGTTGACTCATATGAAACCGGTATCTGTCCCGATATGGAAACCTGATACTGCTTGTCGGTTCTTGATATACTCTTTGCGCTGTCTTCAAATGTTATCTCGGCTATATCTCCAAGCGGAACCACCATGCCTGCCATCGTCGGAATCTGCATCTCCCCGACACGGGAAATGTCCTCGTAAAGCCACTCCGGATTCTTCAGCATTACCGAAACCTCCGAGCCGTTTGAAGTATAGTTCAGAACCTCTTTTCCGTTCATGTTGCTGTATACCACTCCCGCAACCTGTGCCGGTGTAAGTCCCCATGCATCAGCCTTTACGGGATCCACTTTTACCTTAACAACAGGAGCTGCATTTTCCGCACTTGAGTGCACCTGCGTAATAAACGGTTCTTTTCTGAGTCCGTCGGCTATATCATCGGCAGTCTTCTTCAGAAGATCATAGTCCGTACTTACAAGATTAATCGAAACGGAAGAAGTATTAAGCATATTCATACCGGTGCTTGAAGAACTTGTTATGGATAATGTCGTGTCCGGCATCTCCTTCAGTTCTCTCTTCCAGTCCTTGATTATCTCTTTCGTCTTCTTTAATCTGTTTTTCTTAAGATATGCCGTTACGGACACGCTGCTTGATGAACCCGAACTCATCATGCTGACACCGCTTCCTCCGTACACAAGCAGATACTCTTCAACATCCGGCTGTTCGGATACAAACTGTTCTATCTGTGCTGCTATCTCATCAACCTCGGTTAACTCTATTCCGGGTCTTACCTGAGCTGTGATGTCAACAATACCTTCATCAACCTCCGGCATCAGTTCAAATCCAAGCTGTCCGAGCATGGCAAATGACAGCACGAGCAGAAGAATCGTAGCGCCTATAACTCTCTTCTTCCTGGGGATAATATACCTTACAAGGTCTCTGTATCCGTTCTGGAACCTGGTCATGAATCTTCCGATATATGATTCCTTCTTCTCCACCGGTTTTACCCAGTAGTACAGAAGCGGAACAATCATGATAGCAGAAAGGAACGATGCCACCATACAGAATACAATAGTAAATCCAAGCTGTTTGAACAGCTGTCCGGTAAGTCCCTGCAGAAGAGCAAGCGGCAGGAAAACTACACAGGTGGTGACAGTTGAACCGAATATGGATCCGATAACTATCTTCGTTCCCTCTACGGCCGCATCCTTATATGACAGCTTATCCTTGGCTCTGAAACAGCTCTCCACGACAACTATCGAGTTATCGACTATCATTCCGACACCTAACGCCAGAGAACCTACCGATACAATATTCAGCGAGAATCCCGCTGCTCCCATGAGCGTAAGTGCAACCAGCACGGACACCGGAATGGAACTTCCGACGATAAGGGACGCTTTCCAGTCTCCGAAGAATACAAAGAGCACTATCATAGCAAGCACTACCGCAATAAGCAGTGTCTTGAATACTGACGAAAGTGCGGAAAGAATAAGTTCCGATGAATCGTATACAACCTTGAAATCAAGTGTCTTGTTGGTTTCCTTAAGTGTATTCAGAGTCTTATTGACTGCTTTGGAAAGTGTAACCGCACTGGCTTTCTGCGTTTTGCTGATCGAGATAGCCACAACATCCGTCGAATTATAACGGCTCAGTGTGGTCATGTCATTCAGGTCTTCACAGACTATGGCAACATCCGACAGATGTATCACATCCCCTGTTGCCAGCGGGATGACAATGTTTCCTATACTGTCAACACTTCTGTATTCGTCACCTACGGTCAGATTCAGTTTCTGGTTTCCGTAACCGACCTCACCTGCCGG
This sequence comes from Candidatus Darwinimomas equi, assembly GCA_018066045.1. Taxonomy (GTDB): domain Bacteria; phylum Bacillota; class Clostridia; order Lachnospirales; family Lachnospiraceae; genus Darwinimomas; species Darwinimomas equi. The sequence continues at coordinate 7,203 of JAGHSD010000083.1, forward strand.
CATGGAGAAATCAGCGGAAGCAACAAGCTGTGCCACCGTATTCAGATTCAGATTGTACTGAGCCAGCTTTTCAGGAATGAGCTCAATCTTGATATAACTGCTCTGTCCTCCTGATACATTCACTTCACCTACCGATGAAATCTTCTCAAGCTCAGGCTTGATGGCATCATTTACATAATTGTAAAGATTCTCATCAGTTCCTCCGGATACGGCGATATTCATGGCCGCCGTTGCATTGATATCTATTTCATATATCGTAGGTTCCTGTGCGTCCTCGGGAAGAGATGATTTGATGGTATC
>JAGHSD010000097.1 GCA_018066045.1 Candidatus Darwinimomas equi
GCATAATCCTTTGTATCAACCGAAAGCTTTCTCTGCTCCAGTCTGGCAATTACATGACGCTTGCATATACGGTATATAACCGCAAAAGTCGGTACTGCAATTATCATTCCCACAAAACCGAACAAGCCTCCGAATAACAATATGGAAAACAATACCCAGAAGCTCGATACTCCGGTCTTCTGTCCGAGTATCTTCGGTCCGATAACATTTCCGTCCAGCTGCTGTATTACCAGAATGATTATACAGAAAATCAGGCACTGTACCGGTGATACCGCCAACAGAAGAAGCGCACAGGGTATGGCTCCTATGAATGGACCGAAAAACGGAATGATATTCGTTACTCCGACGATAATTGCAATAAGAGGTGCATACTGTATCCTGAAAATACTTATAACGATAAATGTCAGAATTCCTATGATCACGGAATCAATAATCTTGCCTACAAGGAAATTACTGAATACGTCAAACGTGAATCTTGAATCCTCAAGGAACAGGTTCGCTTTATCTATAGGGAGAATACTGTATACGATTTTTTTTGCGCGGGCTTTAGTGGTATCTTTCATATTCAGGAAATATACCATTACGATGAATCCGATCAGGATGTTCTTCAATCCCATAATCAGATTCCATACTCCGGATGAAATGCTCGAGATATACAGCTTGATGTTGGGAAGAAACTCCCCTGCCGCCCACTGAACAATCGAATCTCCGACACCGGAATAATGTGTCTCTATAGTCTCTGCCAGTCCCGGATTGCTTGCAAATACACCCTCTACTATGGAATCAAGTGTATTTATATAATCCGGCATCAGTTTTATTATCGCAGATATGCTGTCGATAAACTGCGGCACAATCATAAATGCCAGAAGCGCAATCGCAACAATCATTACCAGCAGACATATTGCCGAACATACAACCGGCGGAAGTTTGCGTCTTAATCTTTTATAAACAGGCAATACTAAAAACGCAAAAGCCAGTCCGTATGCAAACGGAGCTATTGCATTTCCGATGGTATTAAAGAATTCCTTTATTGCCTCAAACATATTATCCTCACATCACCCGGAGTGCCGTTCCCTGTTGATTTGACGCCCTAGCTTCAGCCAGGTGGGTTTCCTCAGTCGTGTCTCTGACTACCAATTCAAAGTTAGAGGCTTGTCATCCTCACAGATCATTTTGGCATCCCGTATAATAAAATGTAGGTTCAAATTAAACAAGGCTGTCGAACATCCCAGGCTGTATTTATTTTAGCATATAAGATTATTTATCGCAATGCGAAGCACTTCCCTATTAGAGAAAAAGCAGGGTGCATATTGCACCCCGCCTGTAGATATACTTTTTAACAATTATTTGCACTCATTGAATACTTTCTTTATTGCCTTAAGTGCGTCAGCCGGAAGTCTGTCGAATCCACCCTGCTTCTTGTCAAGTTCTTCAACGAACTTAACGCGGTCAGCCATACGGGCCTTGAGCTGTTCAAGATAGTTCTTATCCTTCATATCCGGAACATATCCCTTCCACTCACAAATCTCAATATCTGAGAAGTTGCCCCACTTCTTGAATTTAGCCTTCTTCTCTACGATAGACTCAAGAACACCAAGTGTAACTTCCTTTGTGATCTTCTTGCCCATGAAATCGCCTGTGTTTACGATGTAGCAGTCAACCTTCTTCTTTTCAACCAGTTTCTTAAACTTCTCGTAATCATTTACCAGCGGATATGTTCTGAACGGGTTGGCATAAGGAACAACTACAAGTGCATTAGGATCTACTCCGGGAGCAAGACGCTCTGCTGATGATCTCTTTGTAGCAAGTGTTGCACCCATGACTGATGCAAGGGCTGCACCTTTAAGCTTAACTACAGGTGGAATTGTAGGATCCTTCATAATCCAGAAGATAGCATTAACCGGCTCAGGAATCTTATCTACACGGTTCGGGCTCCAAAGCTTTGACTTGATAGCACGTCCGTTTCCATTACGGATATCCTCTGTTACGATCGTAACTTCACCATTCTCATCAAGTGTTGCACCTACGTTTTGAACTGTGATCAGATACTTGTTATCCGGGCATCCTGCCGGGTAGTCAGCTGTCTTATCAAAGTATGTAGGCTCAATAGCGATTGATGAACATGTATCTGTATTGATGATGAATGCATCATCATGAAGAACTGTGATATCGAACTTACCGCCATGCTTAGCATGTGTAAGTGTTGACTTACCTGAACCTGAAAGACCGAATACAGATGCTACGAAGCTCTTTCCGCCCTTGAGGTTGTATCTCTTCTGTCCGCCATGGCAGCTTGCATAACCGTTACGGTTTGCGATAGCCCATGCCATAGTAAGTGTACCCTTCTTATGCTCTCCGAAATATTTCATACCAAGGATACAAGCACAGTTCTGCTCTGTGTTGAAGTAGCAAAGTGTCTTCTTCTGAGGATCACTGAGTACGCTGAAATCAAGTCCCGGGCCCTCTTCCGGAATCCACTGAGGATCTGAGAAGATATAGATATCAGGCTCGTTGCCCTTACCAACAGGATCTGAATTCTTATACATCTTGATATACTCATCTGACATATACTGGAAGTTGATCATCCAGTTGTAAAGGAGGTTCTCTTCACCTTCCGGAATAAGAAGATGTGCCTTAACCATGAATTCAGGATCAAGTCCGCAGAATACTTCTGCATGGTACATTGTCTTCCAGCGTGACTTATATACAGCATCCATCGCGATCTTATCAAGTGCATCGCAGTTAACACCTTCCATACCTGCAATACGGCTTGCTGTTGCATAACGTCCTGTGATAGCTCCGTCATTAAAAAGAAGAACCTTTGCATCCGGCTCAAGTCCGAATTCCTCACCGCGGTATACAGTCTGTCCTGTTACCACAGTTCCGGGAGAATTCTTTGCAAGATCATATGCTTCCTTAAGTGTGTTGATTTTCACAACATTGTTTCCGTAGAAAGCTGACTCGATAATAGATCTTGTCTTTGCGAATCCTGTCTTTCCGGGGCCGATTTCATTCGTTTTGTAATAAGCTTTTGTTGACATTTTTATCCTCCTATTATACTTCAATACAAAATGTATCAAAATAAGACCAATTTGGGTTTATTATCTCACTTCATCAAAACACTGTCAATAAAATATCATTCCTGAATTTTTAAAATGCAGTCATATTCTCCGCTGTTGTTAAGCATTATTCTAACAGCCTTCATGACAAATTCCTCACCAAGCCCGTCAATGCCTTTACGAAATCCGTTCCACACTATACCGAAAGGCTCTCCGATGTCATGTTTTCCGAATCCGCCGCTTAATACATCCGCAAACGCATCTAAATTATGTCCGCATTCAGATTCTTTTCCTGATGTAAGCTGTCGGTATACCTCATCATAAAAAGCATCTTTTCCGGTCATATTTTTCCCGTCTATCACATACACAAACGGTGCAAGCGGTATCTGATCCTGCATATAATCAATCAAATAACACGGATCATTTTGTTCCAGGATTTCTCTTGTCCTGAATCCCCATGTGACTCCGACGGTTATACACCCTGCCCTGCGTCCTGCCTGCATATCGGTTTCTCCGTCTCCGACATACAGACACTCTTCGGGTCTTAGTGTCAGCTCGTCGATTAATCCCAGCAATCCTGCAGGATCCGGTTTCAGCGGAACCCCCGGACGTTCTCCTCTGATAATATCAAAGAGGTCATCACCGAAAACTTTATGTATGCAGGCTTCAACCCCCTGCTGGGATTTGTTTGATATCACTGCAAGTTTCAGGCCGTGTCTTTTAAGCTCATACAGTGTTTCTAATACACCCTCATACGCTTTAATCTCATATGTGCAATACTCTGCAAATACTTTCTTGTATATACGGTGTGCATTATCAACATCATTTTCATTCGGATTACCGTACAGTTTTATGGCACACTCAATAAGGCGTCTTCCTCCGTGACCTATGAAAGATCTCACATGTTCTCTGTCGGTACCGGGATACCCCAGTTGTCTGAGACTTTCATTTACTGCATACACCAGCGATTCTTCTGTGTTTATGATTGTACCGTCAAGATCGAATATAGCTGCTCTAATCATAGTTTAAATAAAGTTGAAAGGATTCCTCTTCCGAGAGAAGCTCCTACATTGCCTCCTATAGTCTTTCCAAGTGATCCGCCTACGCTGTCCCCAAGATTCTTTCCGAGTTCACGGCCCACTGATCCGACAGCTGCACTTGCAACATTTTTAACCGCACGTTTTCTTGCTTTTGCTGCCTTTTCCGCTTCCTTCTGAGCTTCTTTTTCGGCTTTTTCCGCAGCCTTTATTGCTTCTTTTTCGGCTTTTTCTGCTGCTTTAACCGCTTCTCTTTCAGCTTTTTCCGCTGCTTTTGCTGCTTCCTTCTCTGCCTTTTCCGCTGCTTTTGCTGCTTCTCTTTCAGCTTTCTCCGCTGCCTTTGCCGCATCTTCCTCTGCTTTGAATTTTTCAAGTTTTTCGTTCAGTTCCGCTATTCTTCTCTGAAGAAATTCGTAGGCAGAATCACGTTCAATCATATCATTATATGTGCTCCGCAGAGAATCAGATGCTATCATCTGGTTCCTCATATTATCATCTATCGATCCCATCCTGGACTGTGGCGGAAGTATCGAAGCAATCCGAACCATCGATGGCGAACCGTCTTCCTGTATGAATGATACTACAGCTTCACCTGTACCCAGATTACTTATAGCCTCCTCCGTACTGAATTCCGGATTGACTCTGAATGACTGCGCAGCCGCTCTTATTCCTTTCTGTTCAGAAGGTGTATATGCACGCAGCGCATGTTGAATCTTATTTCCCAACTGTGCGAGCACTGAGTCCGGAATGTCCTTTGGATTCTGTGTAACAAAATATACTCCCACACCCTTGGATCTGATGAGTTTTACAACCTGTTCTATCTTTGCTAACAATGCTTTCGGCGTGTCTTTGAATAACAGATGCGCCTCGTCAAAGAAAAATACCATCTTCGGTTTCTCGGGATCGCCTACTTCCGGAAGTGCTTCAAATAATTCTCCGAGCATCCATAAAAGGAATGTAGAATATACCAAAGTGTCATTTATAAGACTCTCCGAATCCAGAATATTTATATATCCTCTTCCGTCCTCTGCATTTTTAAACCAGTCAAGAACATTGACAGCGGGTTCTCCAAAGAACATATCTCCGCCCCTGTCCTCCAGCGATACCAGAGCTCTGGTAATTGCCTCAACAGACTTGGATGAAATATTGCCATAATCGAGTTTATATTCAGATGCATTTTCCGCACAGTAATTCAATACCGCCTTAAGATCTTTAATATCCAGTAAAAGCAGTCCTTCATCATCTGCAATCTTAAATACGATATTCAATATGTCTGTCTGAATCTGATTCAATTCAAGCAGTCTTGCAAGAAGGAGCGGTCCAAACTCTGTCACGGTAGTCCTGAGCGGCATACCTTTAACGCCGTATATATCCCAGAATCTTGAAGGATAACTTTTGATTGAGAAATTTTTATCCGCAAGATTAAACTTCCTTATTCTCTCCTGCATGTCTCCGCTGTCAGATCCGGCCATGCACATTCCTGCCAGGTCTCCTTTGACATCGGCAAGGAATACAGGTACACCTGCATCGGAAAAAGACTCTGCCATAACTTTTAACGTAACCGTCTTTCCTGTTCCTGTCGCTCCGGCTATAAGTCCGTGCCTGTTTGCCATTCTGGGGATTATTCCGGTGTATGATCCGTCTGCGGTCATGCCCATCGTAATAAGATTATTATTATACATACGCTCCTCCTGTTCATACTGTACGAAACATATTCAGTATAACAAAAAAACAGAGGTGAGTAAACTCACCCCCGTCTTTATTCAATGTAAATTATTTAGCTAAAGCTTTCTTTACAGCTTTCTTTGCTACTGCCTTCTTTGCTGCCGGCTTAACTGCAGCCTTTGCTGCTGCTTTCTTTACAACTGCCTTCTTTGCTGCTGTTGTAGCTGCTTTCTTTGCTACTGCCTTCTCTGCTGCTGTTGCAGTTGCCTTCTTTGCTACTGCCCTCTTTGATGCTGTTGCAGTTGCCTTCTTTGCTACTGCTTTCTTTGCTGCCGGTTTAACTGCTGCCTTTGCAACTGCTTTCTTTGCTGCCGGTTTAGCTGCTGCCTTTGCAACTGCTTTCTTTGCTGCCGGTTTAGCTGCTGCGTTTGCATCTGATTTCTTTGCTGCCGGTTTAGCTGCTGCATAAGCTTCTGCATTATTAGCTGCAGGATTAGAAGCTGCATATG
>JAGHSD010000143.1 GCA_018066045.1 Candidatus Darwinimomas equi
CTATAGCACTGTTCTGCGCACCACGGATTGTGTCTATAAGAACCCAGTTCTTCTTTCCGATGCAGAACGGTCTGATAGCCTGCTCAGCCGCGTTGTTGTCGAATGGTACATATGGATCGTCAAGGAATGTACGTAAGTACTCCTCCTGATTAAGGCTGTACTCGAAACCGTTAGAAGTTTTGCTCTTATTAAGGACTTTGCCGCGATTTTCATGTATCCACGCAAAATACGCATCAACCAATGGTTTTACCATAGACTGACGTTTTGAAAGTCTCTCTTCAGGTGATAAATCATCAAGGCTCTGGTTAGCCCGATCTATCGCCTGTATCAGAAGCAATGCCTTATGAGCGAGACTCTTGTTCTGTTCTTTTTTCGGCAGAGCCTTCAGGGCCTCCGAGTATCTGCGCCTCGCATGGTACCAGCATCCGGCTATCCTAATATCCGTCCGCTCTTTTGCGAGCGTATGATAGACCTGATAACCATCCGTGACGCACACACCGGTGAAATCCTTCAGGAACTCTCTCGGATGATCCGCTTTACGCGTTCGCTGATAATCATAGATGACTATCGGCTTATCATACATCCTTCCGGTGCGGTACACCCACATGTAGCTCTTCGAGCCGGCTGGACGACCATCCTTGGTGATCTCCACCGGTGTTTCATCTGCATGAAGCACGTGGTAATCGTACAGCTTCTTATGAAGATGGTCGTACAGAATGCCGAGGTATTTCTCGCAGCACTGATTGGTCCAGTTCGACATGTTCTGTCTGTTGACTACAGATAATCCGTGCCTTGAGAATTCCTGTTCCAGGCGATACAGAGGCATTCCGTTAACATACTTGCCATTAAGTATTCCTGCTTCAAGAGAAGGTGTAACGAGAGAGCATCTAAGAAGATCCTTCGGACGATTGGCTCTTACGATTTTATCATCGCTTCCGGAGTAGACTGCTACATGATGTTCCTCAACGGATATCTTCGCAGGTTCGAATACGATGCGCTTGTATATCTCATCCGGAAGACGTTTGTACTTTCCACCGAACTTTTCAGAAAGTTCAGCTTCGCTGAACTCGTGAGGGATGATCTCTGTCGGAAGACCGATAAGGCTTTCCTCCCTTTGACCTTTATGACGTTTCGGAGCCCTTGCCGTTGATTTTTCCGCTTCGTCTTCGGCATCCTCATCAAGGACTGCTTCGATTTCATTGAATACGATTGCGATTTCACCACCGATCTCTGCAAGAGAAAGCTGACCTTCTGTCTGAAGCTTTTCAGTTGAACGTCCGAACCTATGCTGAGTAAGAACCTTAAGCTGCTCAGTGAGAACCGTGAAGTTCTTATTGAGATCCTCAAGTTGATCTCGCATAGAGAGTATTATCTCTATCAGCGTTTCCTTGCTCATGCTATTAAGTTCTTCTCTCGTATAGATTGTAGCCATCTGAATCGCCTTTCCTTTGATGATTACATTATGAATCATAAAGGAAATACAGTCAAATGAGGCCTTTGCAAGGATCCGTCATTATGACGATGACCTGTGAGATGATACAAGCCACTAACCGGTTACCTGTATTCAAGCCTTTTAAAAATACAGAAAGCGCTTCCGGTTCCGCCTTAATGCCTATGGTAACTGTTATAAAGTTTTAAATGTACATGTTCAATAAATGAATTGGTTTTTTATATCCGAAAAAACAGCTGAAAATTTCTCTGTTTTGACGAAACATTTTTATACGATATCGGTCGGATTTACCTTCTTTATTGATGATTCTATATTGAATCCATCAAGCAGGAGACGGAATTGATCGAGATTTATGTTCTTACATTCATCTGGTGTCCGCGGCCACTGATAGTGTCCCATGGAAGCCCTTTTATAAAGAAGAAGGAATCCGTCACCTTCCCATACAAGTCCCTTGGATCTGTCTGCTTTCTTTCCGCAGAACAGATACAGGACACCGGGAGTAAATATACTACGATTGAACTTTCTGTTTATGATACCGGCCAGGCTTTCGATTCCGAAGCGCAGGTCCGTGTATCCGCAGACGATGTAAATCTCTTTGAAGCAGGTTATATCTCTAAGCATTGGAAGCCGCCTTGAAGATATTTCGTAATAAAGTCTCGGATGTAGTATCGTCTACACGGATTACTGCTTTACCGATAATTATCTCAGCACTGCTTGCGTGACTGAAATTTTCCGGGCAAAGTTTTACGATGTCAGGGTTGTCAGCAATTGCATCGTTTCTGACTCGTTTAAGTCTGTAATAGTAGGTCTTGATTCCGATGCCATGCTCATGGCACCACTCTTTTACAGTAAGGCCGCTGTTTTTACAGTCATGAATATCCTGAAGCCACTGACGATGCTGGCATTCAGATGCTACAACACTTGGTAATTGATTCATAGTGAAACTCCTCTGTTTAGGAAATCTGGACACCTAAATTTTCTAATTAGAAAACTTAGAAGCTAATCGGAGTCTATTGTCTCACCGAAATCCTGCCGATGGTAGGTACCGACTATTTAACGTTTACGAACGAGTTCTCTCTACGCTCCGCTTAATCAATCCGTCTACGCCGATGTTTTGCTTTCGTGATTCATTGGTTGTTTCCTCCGTTTTCGGTCAGTTTCTCTGCGGCGGCAAGCAACCGCTCACAATAATTTTCAATTGCTTTTGTTCTTCTGCGGATAAACAGGTCATAATATCATGAAGCCAGTTGTTATGAATAT
>JAGHSD010000058.1 GCA_018066045.1 Candidatus Darwinimomas equi
AACATATACTGCTGGAGAACCCCGGCAAACCCATCATACCTTTCCACAGGAAATCTGCCCCCGTAGTACTCGTCTTCTATGCGCTTTATCCAGACATCTACCGGAAAAGCTCCTATCCTGTGATATCCGAAGAGCATTACGCAATTGGCTACCTTTATTCCTACTCCCTTAATGGACATAAGGTTTTCTCTCAGTTTTTCATCATCCAGTGCTCTCCACTCCTCGAGAGAATATTCACCGCTGTTTACTTTTGCGGCACATTCATATATATAGGGTGCCCTGTATCCCAGCGAACAGTCCTGAAGCTCCTTCATACCTGCCTTCGCAAGCTGAGCCGGTGTCGGGAATGCATAATAACCGTCCATCTTCGTTCCGAACCGCTCGCACAGCTTCTCTATACTGGTCTTTATGGCAGGAATGCTTTTTCTCTGTGAGATAATAAAACTGATAAGCATCTCCCACGGATCCTGATTAAGTATCCTGATTCCGTCCGCAGATCTGACAGCCGCTTTCAGAAATCTGTCAGAGTCAGGTACTGAACCGATAAAAGCGCCATAATCAGTATCCATGTCGAAATAATTCCACCAGAATCTGTCCGGAAACACCATCTCTTCCGTTTCGTCGATAACAAGTCTTCTGCTGCCTGCAATCAGTTCATAACGATGGTCATCTATCCTGTTAAATCTGAATACCTGTCCGCTGTCCGCGATCTGCTGAATATTAAAATTCCTGATCATCCCGGTTTGCCGTCTCCTTTAAAGTCCTGATGATTATTCCGGTATCATTTTCCTCCGCAATCCTGCGCAGTGCCTCTCTCATATCTTCACACTGTTTTTCGTCGCTGAGAAGCTTTCTGCATATAGCCGCTACATCCTCAGGTTCTTTGCCGGATAAAGCGCCTCCCTTTTCCACGAAGTATTTCAGATTTCCGTTCTCGCAGCCTCCGACACAGTTTATCAGTATCATCGGAAGATTCTTTGCCGCCGCTTCCGTAGTACTGATTCCTCCGGGCTTTGATATAAGAATATCCGCGCTGTCCATCCACAGCGACATCTCCCTGATGAATTTTGTAATCCTGACATTCTTCCTGAGTCCGTATGCCAGTTTCATGTCATTATAGAGATTTCTGTTCGACCCGCAGACAACCGTAATATAAATCTGATTTCCTAACTTCTTGATCAGGTGATGCGTTATTCTTATCATCGGGCCTCCGCCCATGCTTCCGCACATAACTATGACATGCTTTCTGTCATTATTTATATTCAGCTTCTTTTTGGCCTCTTTGGAAGACATTCTTTTATAAATCTCTTCCTTCACCGGAATTCCCGTGACTATGATTTTCTCCCGTGATATTCCGAGAGTCTCTAATTCATCCGCGATATCCACGGTGGGAACGAAATGATAATCAACATCAACGAATTCACATCCCAGAGACGGCATATAGTCCGTTTCAACGATGCCTGTCTTTATATTAATATTGTGTTCTTTTACCGTACATCCCAGCATCCATCCGCCGAATATATGCGTGCAGACTGCTATGTCGAATTTTCCCTCCAGAAGATAAAGCGCAAGTTTCTCACACCCTAATTTCATCAATTTGTATGCCGGATGATCCTGATTCATGGATGCCCTGTTATTAATGCATATCTCCCATCCCCAATTGTTCAGTTTGGAAAAATGCTTGTAAAGCGTACTGTGACCGGATGCGATTATCTTTGAAACCGTCGAAGACACGAAAGAAAGACAATCCATGATAACACACTCGTCTCCCTCTGCCACGAATCTTTCACGAACCGCCTGTGCAACCGAATTATGTCCGGTTCCGGTATTAGCGCTTAGAATTAATACTTTCAATCTTGCTCCTTGTTCGAATATACCTTGATCTGTTATATCTCTGAATCATTACAAACGGAAGATTTCCAAACAATACATCAATCAGAAAAACCACTATCCCGATCCATCCCGATGCAATGAATAAAACCGGAACAGCTAAAACACACAGCAGAAGATGCGTAAGTTCCGCCACACAAGTCTCCTGAATCATCCCGTCAAGCTGCTCCACTCCCGGCCTTGTCAATGTCTTCCTCGGCACTATCCCCGGGAACATCCTGCTGACATCCGGAACCTTGTCTTTCCATTTTCTTATATTAAAAAGACGGTCGTAAATCTTTCCTCCGTCCTCCCATTCATACTCCCTGTACGGAAATTTCTCCGGATCCCATGTCTTTGCCGCAAACAGTCTTCCTGCCGGAAATGACAGTATTCCGAGTATGGCAAGATATATTAAGCATTTAAGCAGATCAATCATTTCCGGTTTCTCCATTTCATAAATATCCATGGATACAGAACAGTCGCGGAAATAAAAGAAACAAACATCCGCAGGAACTTAACCAAACGTACATCCCACGATGCCGGAAGTGCCTTCAATCCCAGATACACACTCAGAAAAAGAACAGCTCCTGCTGCAGTTCTGATTACCTTCGCACCTGTAGATCCGTCAACCGTAAATCCGATAAACCTCTCCTCGATCATGTTGCCGACGGTCCATCCCAGTATCATGGCGATTCCCATATATGTATCCGGCTTCATGTCATTTGCATCAACGATAATTCTGCCCGCGGAATCAAGATCCACCGGATACTGTTTTGTCTCAATATAGATGACAGACACTGCTGATAAAGCGATTGCTATGGCAAGCTTTATCAGATTTCTTCTGTCGTTATTCACAAGCTTTTTATCAATAAACCTTACCGCAAACATGCTTCCGATTCCGATCAGCAGTCCGGCCGCAACATCCGCAAACGAATGACACCCCAGCCACATCCTTGAAAACATAACAAGTATGATAAGGAAAATGCTGACGGCCCGCCAGGCTTTTTTCCGGGTATGCGTTGCCAGATTAGTGAGTCCTATAGCCGCTACTGTAGTATGCGCGCTCGGAAAAGAATACCCCGTTGCAGTATCTGCCGCATCCTGAAAAACATAAAGTCTGTGATCCAGCACCCATGGACGGTATATGCATGCCGTAAGTTTTGCTATCCCGTTGAACCAGAAGCCGTATGTAAGTTCAGTAATCAGCTGCTTCCCGTATTCCTTGTCTCCACACCAGTAAATCGCCATAATGGCAACAGGAATAACATATATTACTGCATTTGATACTAGCATAAAAAACTCCGTCAGAACCGGGCTGACTGATTCTCTCATATTCTGGAATGCAAATAATAAATCCATTAAAAAATCCCCGTCAGGTTATTATTTAGCCGCAGACTGTATCTTCTTTCTGTCAAAGAACGGGCTCTTTCCGCTAACAGAAAGAGGTATGCCCATCCAGATGATATCTTCAGTCCCGGACTCATCCATAAGATTGAATATCTTTCCTATGGAATACATGACTCTGTTATCTACTC
>JAGHSD010000033.1 GCA_018066045.1 Candidatus Darwinimomas equi
GCCCACTCATCCATGTTGAAGCCGTATACATGCTTGCAGTCTATATTGAGCTGTTTAATGAAATATACCGCCCACTTATACATTCCCATAGGTCCTACAGGGAGAATAAGGATAAGCTTTCTTCCGGCTTCCTTTGTTTCCTTGATCTGCATTGCGATCTCAAAGCCCATGTACGCACCAAACTCTTCAAGATCCGTGCATTTAACTATGTCGAACTTCTTGTTCCAGAATTTCTGACGGTCATAGACTGTCTCCGGAGCATTGCTTACACACTTCTGAATCTTCTCGATGTCCCATCCCTTAGGAAATACTTCTGAGAAATATGAACCCTTGAGAGTATCTAACATATTCATAAAACAGTTCCTCCTGATAAATTATATACGCAGGATCATCCTGCGCTGTTTACTACCATAGATATATCACAATAAAAACCCCCTGTCAAAGCTTATTGCATAAAAAAAGAAGCAGCTGTCTGCTTCACTGAAAACAGGGGAAGAGGGATTCGAACCCCCATCGGCGGTTTTGGAGACCGTAGCTCTACCATTGAACTATTCCCCTATGTTGTATATGCGAGTGTTCTTAACGGCACTCGCATATATTAACATATTCTATAAATCGTGTCAAACAGTTTTATCCCTTGTATTCGACCATAAGCATGGTTATGTCATCAAACTGTTCGGCATCTCCTACAAATAAATCAACATCTGCTCTGACACCCTTGAGAACCGCTTCGGGTCCGTCATTGGGATGTGCATTCAGATAAGTCAGAAGTCTGTCTTCGCCGTAGAGTTCCTGAGCCATATTCTGTGCCTCAACAACCCCGTCAGTATACAGATATATCTTGTCACCCGGGTTCAGATCCAATTCCTGCATCTTATACTGTACTCCATCCATACCCGCAAGAACAAATCCGACTTTGGATTTAAGATATGACCAGCCTTCTCCTTTCCTGTATACAACAGGCGGATTGTGTCCCGCATTTGCAAATTCCACATGTCCGGTCTTTATATCCATAACACCCTGCCATGCGGTAACAAACATCTCTGCTTCATTTCCTTCACAGAGTTTTGTGTTGGATATGCTGAATGCTCTATCCACACTAAGGCCTGCAGAGATAAAGCCGTTGATCATTGTCTTTGCCTGCATCATAAACAATGCTGCCGGTATTCCTTTGCCTGAAACATCCGCAACAAGGAACGCCAGTTTGTCATCAGAAGGCTTGTAAAAATCATAGAAATCACCTCCAACTTCCTTTGCGGCATCCATGGTCGCATATATATCAAATTCTGCGTTCTCCGGAAATGCCGGGAAATTTGACGGAAGAGTTGAGCATTGTATATTCTTGGCAAATTCAAGCTCGGCATCAATTCTTGCCGCTGCCTCTGCGATATATTCCTTCAATCTTCCTACAGTTGTATTTATCTCACTGGACAGGATCGTAAACTCCTGTGTGGTATGAACATCCACTACTTCATTCAGATCGCCGCCGGTAATCTTTTCAAGGCTGTTATTGACCCTCTTCAGTCTCTTAACTACTACTGAGTTAATACAGAAATAAATAGCTGCAAACAGGAATGCAAATACCAGAATCTGGCTGAATACATTCATGTAAATATTGAAGTCACGGCTTATCATAGCTTCCTTCGTAGGATAAACTCCGATGATGATATATCCTTCCTGCATCAGGAACATACAATATGCGTCTTCACCAAATGCCTTTTCCTCATACGTCGTCATCTCCTCGAACTCATCCCAGACCCATATTCCTGTTGCCATGATATTTCTTCCGATGAACGACTCATCTGCACAGCTGACTATTCTGTTTCTGCTGTCAGCTATTAAAATCAATCCGGTATTCCCTATATGTCTGTTCCTGGCAATTGAAACAAGCGAACCCGCAATCTTGTCATAAAGTTTGGTATCATCAACTCCGACCTGAATAAATCCGCCGTCCGACACACTGGCGCCTGCATATTTACGTTTTATAGCACCGTCCTTCGATATCGGCATCATATCCTGAACCATAACTTCATCATTGTTGATGAGCCACAGAAACTCCTGCGACTGCGTTCCCGAACTCATATCAAATCCAACAAAGGAGCTATTGGTGCTTTCCCGGATAATTCCGTATTTATCGACAATATTTACTTCCGTGATTCCGTACCATTTCGCAACAGTGTCAAGATCTCTCATCTTCCCGGTTTCGTACTCTTTGGCAACGGATTTCGCAATATCCATAAGCTGAGCATCTGCTACATCCGCTACATCGTCCGCCACATCCTGAATATTTGTCATTAGGAGCTGTTTAACATTTGCCTTGGTCTGATTGGTCTGGATTGCATAGGACAGACTTGATGTAGCCACGAAAGCCGCAACCACTATGATAAGGAGCACAACCTGTATGCGCTCAGATATAGTAGGTTTATCCTCGTTTATTCTTTCGCCCTGTTTCAGAATCAGAATTCTGTTGATCAATGCCAGAAGAGCTGCTGCTGCTGATATGGCAAATGAATTCACCAGAATCATCGGCATCGTGCATATCTTGAGAATCTCAAGAGCCTGTGTAGCATCATCTGCATGAGTAATAAATACCATCAGCATATGAAATGCTTCTATGATAACTCCGATTAAAAATGAGATATGCCACTTCGGCAGTCTTCCTTCAAAGATATACTTTCTTAGCAGCGCCGCATATACTCCGGCCAGGAACGTTGATACGGTACATGCAACTTTTGTATATACTCCGATTCCGTATACTTCTGCTGCGATCCATCTGTATACTGCGCCCATAATTCCGGCAATTATTCCTGCGGGGCCTCCGAAAAACAAGCCTGCACAAAGAGGAGCCGCGTCTCTTGCATTTACCGTGGCTCCGCCTATGTCTACTCCGAATGCGGTACCGTAGATTGCGGCAACCCCGAAGATTGCTCCGATGATTGCCTGCTGTATCCACGGTTTCAGCTTTGAAAAAGCTGTCGCTCTCTGAAGCAGAAAAAAAACTATTGACATGATTATCGGAATCATCGCTGTTCCCAGTAATTTAAGATAAATCTCCATATCCTGCTTCTAAATATAATCTTATTATTTCTTTGTCGTCTTCTTTGCCGGTGCTTTCTTTGCGCAGGCTTTCTTTGCACAAGCCTTCTTCTCGCCCCACTTTCCTGCCTTGTATGCCTCCTCTACGGCTACTGCTACAGATACCGTCATACCTACCATAGGATTGTTTCCTGCACCGATAAGCCCCATCATCTCAACATGGGCCGGAACTGACGAAGAACCTGCGAACTGTGCATCTGAATGCATACGTCCGAGTGTATCTGTCATACCGTATGATGCCGGACCTGCTGCCATGTTATCCGGATGAAGTGTACGTCCTGTGCCGCCGCCTGATGCAACTGAGAAGTACTTCTTTCCTGCTTCGATTCTTTCTTTCTTATATGTACCTGCTACCGGGTGCTGGAAACGTGTCGGGTTTGTTGAGTTTCCTGTTATAGATACATCAACATTCTCTTTCCACATAATTGCAACACCTTCAGGAACAGAATTTGCACCGTAGCAGTTAACCTTTGCACGAAGTCCCTCTGAATATGCTTTGCGGAATACTTCCTCAACCTTGTTTGTATACGGATCATACTTTGTCTCAACATATGTGAATCCGTTAATACGTGAAATAATCTGTGCAGCATCTTTTCCGAGTCCGTTAAGAATAACTCTAAGAGGTTTCTTACGAACCTTATTTGCCTTCTCTGCGATGCCGATAGCTCCTTCAGCTGCAGCGAATGATTCATGTCCTGCAAGGAAGCAGAAGCACTCTGTCTGCTCTTCAAGAAGCATCTTTCCGAGGTTGCCGTGTCCCAGACCTACCTTACGTGTGTCTGCAACAGAACCCGGAATACAGAAACTCTGAAGTCCCTCACCGATTGCTGCTGCTGCATCTGCTGCTTTTGAACAGCCTTTCTTGATTGCAACTGCCGCACCTACTGTGTATGCCCAGCATGCATTTTCGAAACAGATCGGCTGAATCTTCTTAATCATTTCATAAACGTCAAGGCCTGCTGCCTTTGTGATCTTCTCACACTCTGCCAGATCCTTGATACCGTATTTCTTAAGTAATGCGTTAATCTGATCTATACGTCTCTCATAAGACTCAAATAATGCCATCTCTTTGTCCTCCTTCACCTTATTCTTTACGCGGGTCAATAATCTTAACCGCATCTGCAACACGTCCGTACTGTCCGCTTGCCTTTTCCCATGCTGTATTAGGATCATCACCCTTCTTGATGAAGTCAGTCATCTTTCCAAGATTGACAAACTTGTATCCAATGATTTCATTGTCCTTATCAAGTGCGATTCCTGTAACATAGCCTTCTGCCATCTCAAGATAACGCGGGCCTTTCTTCTTTGTTCCGTACATAGTACCGACCTGTGATCTGAGTCCCTTTCCGAGATCTTCAAGACCTGCACCTACGGTAAGTCCGTTCTCAGAAAATGCAGACTGTGTTCTGCCGTATGCTATCTGCAGGAACAGTTCACGCATAGCTGTGTTGATAGCATCGCATACAAGGTCTGTATTAAGTGCTTCAAGAATAGTTCTGCCCGGAAGGATCTCAGCTGCCATTGCTGCTGAATGGGTCATTCCCGAACATCCGAGTGTTTCAACAAGTGCCTCTTCGATAACACCGTTCTTTACGTTAAGTGAAAGCTTACATGCACCCTGCTGCGGAGCACACCAGCCTACACCGTGTGTGAAACCGCTTATATCTTTCACATCTTTCGCCTTGACCCATAATGCTTCCTCCGGAATTTCGGCAGCACCGTGGTTCACGCCCTGCTTAACTTTGCACATCTTATTAACTTCATTTGAATAAATGATGGCCATGACGCAACTTCCTCCTACTACAATTTTTAGTCAAAAACATTACAATAATTCTACTATTTAGATAAATACTCGTCAATGCTTCGTGCAGCTGTTCTTCCGGCCTCCATTGCAAGAATTACGGTAGCGGCTCCGGTTGCCGCATCTCCTCCGCAAAAGACCCCTCTTCTGCTTGTCATGCACTTTTCATCAACGTTTATCGTACCGCGTTTTCCTGTCTCAAGTCCCCCAGTGCTTCTCGCTATCATAGGATTCGGACTGGTTCCGAGTGCCATAATTACCGTATCACACTCTATTTCATATTCACTTCCTTTGATTTCAACCGGGCGCCTTCTTCCCGAAGCATCCGGCTCACCAAGTTCCATCTTGATGATTCTCAATCCTCTTACCCATCCGTCTTCATTCTGAAGTATCTCAACCGGATTCTGAAGAAGATTGAAAATGACTCCCTCTTCCTTTGCATGATGAACTTCTTCTGCTCTTGCCGGGAGTTCCGCTTCCGATCTTCTGTATACAATATTTACTTCTGCTCCGAGTCTGAGTGCGGTCCTTGCTGCATCCATAGCAACATTTCCACCTCCGACAACGCATACCTTGCTGCCGCATCTGATCGGAGTATCGTAATCTTCTCTGTATGCCTTCATAAGATTACTTCTTGTCAGAAACTCATTTGCCGAGAAAACTCCGTTGGCAGTTTCTCCGGGAATTCCCATAAACATAGGAAGTCCGGCTCCGGAACCTATGTATACCGCATCGAATCCTTCTTCGTTCAGAAGTGTATCCAGCTGGATTGTTTTGCCTACTATGACATCTGTTTCTATCTCTACTCCTAATTTTCTGACATTTTCTATCTCAGGTCTGACGACTTTTTCCTTGGGAAGTCTGAACTCGGGTATTCCGTACATCAACACCCCACCGGCTTCATGGAGAGCCTCAAATATCTTTACATCGTATCCGGCTTTTGCCAGGTCTCCGGCACATGCAAGTCCTGACGGTCCTGCTCCGATGACTGCAACTTTTTTATTCTTTTTTTCCGGCTTTGCCGTCGGAACATACCCGTGCTCCCTTGCCCAGTCAGCTACAAATCTTTCCAGTTTTCCTATGGATACGGCTTCTCCTTTTATTCCGCGTACACATACGCCCTCACATTGTGTTTCCTGCGGGCAGACTCTTCCGCAAACAGCCGGTAACGTACTGGCCTCAGATATAATATCCGCAGCCTTTTCAAAATCCCGTTCCGTTATCGCATGAATAAACGCCGGGATGTTTATCTTAACAGGGCATCCTCCCATACATCCGGCATTTTTACAGTTAAGACATCTTCCGGCCTCTGCCACTGCTTCATCTTCCGAATATCCCATGCATACTTCTTCAAAATTCGCTGACCTTATCTTCGGATCCTGTTCTCTGACAGGAATTTTTTTCATAACATCCATCAACGGTCACCTCCGCAGTTCCCGCATCCGCCATGATGCATATTTCCTTCTGAAAGTTTCAACATTGCCCGTCCCTCTTCGGTTTTGTATTGCTGCTGTCGTTTCATGGCAGCATCAAAATCAACTTTATGTCCGTCAAATTCAGGGCCATCCACACATGCAAACTTAACCTGCCCGTCCACTATCAGCCTGCAGGCTCCGCACATTCCTGTTCCGTCTACCATTATAGGATTCATTGAAACCACTGTCGGAATGTCGTATTTCTTTGTTGTCAGGCATGTGAACTTCATCATTATCATCGGTCCGATTGCGATACATAGGTCATATTTTTTTCCTCTGTTCTGCACAAGTTCATCTATTACGGCAGTAACCGGTCCTTTCATTCCGTATGATGCATCATCAGTACATACAAACAGATTCTCTCCTGCAATTTCTCTCATTTCATCTTCAAGAATAAGCAGTTCTCTGTTCCTTGATCCTATAATAACATCAGCATGAACACCCTGCTCATTAAGCCACTTTACCTGAGGATAGACGGGAGCTGCTCCCACTCCTCCGGCAACAAACAATATGTTCATCCTTCTTAATTCTTCTTCAGGCATACCGATAAGTTCACTTGGCTTTCCGAGCGGACCTACAAAGTCAGCAAATCCGTCACCTTCTTCAAGATCTTTCATACGTGTCGTCGATGCTCCGGTCTCCTGGAATACTATCGTCACAGTTCCGCAGTTGCGATTGTAATCACATATGGTAAGAGGAATTCGCTCTCCCTTCTCATCAATTCTTACTATAATAAATTCACCCGGTTCGCAGACTTTTGCGACTCTGGGTGCTTTGATTATCATTTCCCAGATTTTTTCCGCCAGTTTTTTCTTTCGCAGTATTTCAAACATTATTCCACACCCCTTGTAAAATGCCCTCTTGTAAATCCGGTACACGGATCCTTTGACGGGTTTCCTTTTATTACATCAACAAATGTGTTGATTATTTCCGCAGCCTGGTCTCCTGATTCCAAAGTCAGATTGATTCTTACCGTTTCCGGGTTCAGTTTTCTGACCTTATCAAATATTCCGGCAAGACTGATAGGATCCGGATTGTAAATCAGGTTATAGCAGTATGCACATCTATTTTCAACCGGAAGTCTTTTCCCTGTTCTGTCAGTTATCCATTCGATTATCGGAGTGTGGTCACATTTCCCCGTATTCTTATGGATACACTGCGCACTTATCATCATCGGGATATGTCCGTAGACTATCAGTTCTTTATCTTCACATCCTAATTCTGCAAGTTCATGATAATTCAATTCAACAGGTGCCGTTATTCTCTTTACTCCGGACTGTTTCAGCACTTCTGCTGCATATTCATTCATGCTGTAAAGGCCGTAGTCGCTTACCATGCTGTATCCCGCGGCATATTCAAGTTCATCAACAGACCTTACATACACTTCATCATAATCCGACACATCGACGAATGATAGATCCCTGAATATATACGGCAGTGCAATTGCCGCTTTCTTCCCTACTTCATGACACACTTCCGTCTGAGAACCTTCAAATCCGTCAGCTTCTATTATGATTTCATCGACAAGCTCACATGAAAGTGCACTATACAGTTGTTCGTCATTATTACATAATACGTTCAGATTCATGCTCTATCTCTTCCTGCAATGCCGCAAGCACTGTTCTCCTCATCTCGTTAAGTGCACCCATAGGCACAAAGCTGTCTCCGTCCGTGTCTACAGTCAAATCCTTCCATTCGAAGCATGTGCCTCCGGTTTTTTCTATCTGCTTTCTGATATCGTTCTCCGTAAGTGCCCGGTTCTTCGCCTTATCAGGTTTACCTGCCTTGACTGCCGCCGGTTTATGCCCGTCTGCTATTGCGGAAAGCTGTATACTTCGATCCTGCCGTATGGTAATAACTCCCTTGATCGGAATCTTTTTTATTGAATTAACATATCTGTCATCCAGATATGCATACAGCTCTTCATTCATTCCGAACCGGTCTTTTCGTTCATCCCATGCCATCATCGCAGGCCCGTTATGTTTATGATAATAGCCTTCAGTGAATCCGCCTCTGTCATAGAGGTCCGACAGCATTTTCCTGTCTTCATTATCTACCCGGTAATCTTCCTTACCGTACTTTTCATAAAGATCTATGTACTTTCTCCATACTGCGGTCACGCCTGCGGTATACCTCGGAGATTTCATTCGTCCTTCTATCTTGAACGAATCTATCCCTGCTTCAGCAAGAACCGGGATGATATCTATGGAACACAGGTCTTTCAGACTTAGTAACGGCAGCGTTCTGCCGTGTATTTCATATTCCAGTCTGCAGGGCTGTGCGCATCTTCCTCTGTTTCCGGATCTTCCGCCGATCAGTGAACTCATCAGACACTGGCCCGAGTAACAGTAGCACAATGCCCCGTGCACAAAAGTTTCTACTTCTATTCCGGACTCCTCTTTGATCTTTTTTATTTCCGCCAGCGACAATTCTCTTGCCGGAACCACACGTGAAATACCAAGTCGCTTAAGATAATTTGCCGAATACACATTTACTGCCGTCATCTGCGTACTTGCATGGAGGGGAAGATCGGGATAGTTTTCTCTCAGTATTTTCACTGCTCCGAGATCCTGTACGATAAGCGCATCTACTCCCGCACAATAATACGGTTTAATATACTCTGCCAGTTCATGGATCTCCGCGGGTTTGAATAGTGTATTGACCGTCATATATACCTTCGCACCGTATCTGTGGGCATATTTGATTCCGTCGATAAAACGGTCCTGTTCGGGATTGTCCGCATATGCTCTTGCACCGAACCGCGTCCCGCCCATATATACAGCATCAGCCCCCGCATTCACGGCGGCTGCCAGACTCTCATATGAACCTGCAGGAGCCAGTAATTCTATCATATATCTAATTTCTCCTGATAGTTTAATCCCAGATGCCTGTATGCGTTTTCCGTTGCAACTCTTCCTCTCGGAGTCCTGTTTATCATTCCGTTCATAAGCAGGTACGGCTCATAAACATCTTCAAGAGTTCCCGCATCTTCGCTCAATGCGGCAGCAAGAGTATCTATTCCGACCGGACCGCCGTTGAATTTCTTTATTATCATTTCCAGATAGTTTCTGTCATTCTGATCCAGCCCGAGTTTATCGACATCAAGTATGTCCAGTGCATAATCGGCAACTTCCTTTGTAATCACACCGTCATACTTTACCTGTGCAAAATCCCTGACCCTTTTAAGAAGTCTGTTGGCAAGTCGTGGTGTTCCGCGGCTTCTTCTTGCTATCTCGGTTGCTCCCGATTCATCAAGTGTCACTCCGAACAGTTCTGCTGATCTGTTGATTATTGTCTTAAGTTCCGAAGGTGAATAGAATTCCAGTTTCTGTACCACTCCGAATCTGTCTCTTAACGGTGCGGTAAGAAGACCGGCTCTTGTCGTTGCTCCTACAAGGGTAAATTTGGGGAGCTCCATATGTATGCTTCGTGCCCCTGCTTCTTTGCCGATAAGAATATCCACTGCAAAATCCTCCATGGCAGGATACAGCACTTCCTCAACCTGACGGTTCAGCCGGTGAATCTCATCGATAAAAAGTACATCTCCCTCATTCAGCTTGGTAAGTATGGATGCCATATCTCCCGGCT